>JAGNSY010000171.1 GCA_017987825.1 Sphingorhabdus sp.
GCTTCCTGCAGCTTGTGCTGCTGGATCGCGGTGCCATAGCCGCCGTCGAACACGAGGATGCGTTCGGCGCAACGGGCAGTGAATAGTTCGCGGGCCGACTGCCCTGAGCCTGTCGAACGGGTCATGCTGCGGCCTCCTTGGTGGTTTCAACCGGGCGTTTGCCGAGCAGGTGGCAAATGGCATAGCTCAGCTCTGCCCGGTTCAAGGTGTAGAAATGGAACTGGCGCACACCGCCTGCATAAAGCCGGCGGCACATTTCAGCAGAAATGGTCGCGGCGACCAGCTGGCGTGCCGATGGATGGTCGTCGAGACCTTCGAAAAGATGCGCCATCCATTCGGGAATCGCGGTTCCGGTCATCTTCGACATGCGCTGGATCGCGCCAAAGTTCGATACCGGCATGATACCAGGCACGATCTCGGCATCGATCCCCGCTGCGGCTACGGCATCGCGGAAGCGGAAGAAGGTTTCGGGTTCGAAAAAGAACTGCGTGATCGCACGGCTCGCCCCGGCGTCCAACTTGCGCTTCAGGAAGTCGATGTCCGACTGCGCGGTCGTCGCTTCCGGGTGAGTTTCGGGATAGGCGCTCACCGAAATCTCGAACGGATGCAGCTTGCGTAGTCCTTCGACCAGTTCGGCGGCGCTCGCATAGCCTTGCGGGTGCGGTTCGAACTGCCCGCCCGCATTGGGCGGATCGCCGCGCAGCGCAACGATGTGGCGCACGCCCGCATTCCAGTAAGCGTTGGCAACCTCGGCAATCTCGTCACGGCTGGCGTCGACGCAGGTCAGGTGCGCGGCGGCAGGAATGCTGGTTTCCTTGGCGATGCGCGCGACTGTATTGTGCGTGCGTTCGCGCGTGGAGCCGCCTGCGCCATAGGTCACCGAGACGAAGCGGGGTGCTAGCGGGGCGAGCGTGAGGATCGAATCCCACAATTGCTCTTCCATCTTTTCGGTCTTGGGCGGGAAGAATTCAAAGCTGATCTCGGCGTCGCCGGGTAGCCCCGCGAAAAGCGAGCTGGCAAGCGCGCGGCGCGATTCGGCCGTCTGGTCGAGCGGTAAGATCATGCAACTATCCTGAGTTTTGGGGTTTCGCTGGCGCTTTGGCCGCGTTGGCCAAGCCAGATTTTGACGGCCAGCTTGCCGCCTGCGAGAGTCTCGGTGTGTGCCGGGACCAGCCCGGCGCCCGCAAAGGCGCGGGAAATGCTTTCATCGGTGAAGCCCAAACGGGCGTGGGCATGCACGCTGCGCAATTCTTCCAGATCATGCGCAGCAAAGTCTACGACCAGCAAGCGACCATCAGGAGCGAGGGCGCGCGCTGCCTCGGCAATCGCCCGTTCGGGATGCTGCGCATAATGCAGCACCTGGTGGAAGAGGATGGTATCGAAGCTGCCATCGGGGAAGGGAAGGGTGTTGAAATCGCCAAGGACAATCTCGGTATGCGCCTGCACCGCAGCACCATCTTCCAGACCGCCCAGTTTGGCGCGCGCAAGCCGCAACATTTCGACGCTGTTGTCGAGTGCGACAAAGCGTTCGGCGTCGCGCGCGAACAATTCGATCATACGGCCAGTGCCGGTGCCGATGTCGAGTACGCGACCAACAGGGGCCTCGCCCAATATCGCGCGCATCGCCGTTTCGACTTCAGCCTCGGCGATATGCAGTGACCGGATCTGGTCCCATTGTTCGGCATGGGCGTCGAAATAAGACGCCGCCATTTCGGTGCGCGCGGACCGCACTTCCTGAAGTCGGGTGAGATCGCGCAACACGGGTTTTGAATCCTCGGTGCCCGGCAGGCTGAACAGAGGTTCGATCGCAGGATGCGAAAGCATCGGGCCGGGGCGCAGAAAAACCCAAGCGCCCTCGCGCCGCCTTTCGGCAATTCCCGCCTCGGCCAATATCTTGATGTGGCGCGATACACGCGGCTGGCTCTGCCCCAAAATCTGCACAACTTCGCTGACCGAAAGCTCCAATTGCCGTATCAACAGCGTGATTCGCATCCGCGTCGGATCGGCAAGCGCGCGCATTATGTTGAGTAGTGGCGTCATTGGAAATTCATATAAAGAAATCTTTATATCATGTCAATTGGCGCAATTGTGACATATTTTTGAACTGCTGGTCGTTAAATGGGGGCGCACAGGCGCACTCTACGCATTTTGTAGAAAAAAGCCGATTGCGTTGAATGTTTGAAGCCGCTAGTGGAAGCGCCGCAAGCCAAGCTATGCACTTCGCATGCTGCTTGTCTGGTTTTTTTGAAGTTCTTTGTTAGGGGGATTTCCCACATGAAAAAGATTGCTGTTTCTCTCGTTCTCGCTTCTGCAATGGCTCTGGCTGCTTGCTCGGGCGCTGAAGAAGCCACCACCGAAGCTGCAGACGCTGCCGCTGAAGGTGCAGACGCTGCTGCCGCTGGTGCAGAAGCTGCTGGTGATGCCGCTGCTGCTGCTGGTGAAGCTGCTGAAGCTGCAACCGGTGACGCTGCTGCTGCCGCTGGCGAAGCTGCTGAAGCTGGTAAAGAAGCTGCTGCCGCTGCTGGCGACGCAGCTGCTGCCGCTGGCGACGCCGCTAAGGCTGCTGGCGACGCTGCAAAAGAAGCTACCAAGTAATAGCTTCTTAGCTTCTAGCTAAAATTAGAGAAGGGCTGTCCTGCATTGCAGGGCAGCCTTTTTCTTTGCGCTTGATGCAGGTGAATTGTAACAGCGCATTCATGCGCAAATGCCTGCCACTCTTCCTTTTGCTTTCTGCATGCGGTCCCGCCCCGACCGATCCGGGTCCCGGTGGAGTTAGCGTAGAGGATGCGGAAGCCTTGGACGAAGCGGCGGCTCGCCTCGAAGACGAACAGGCCAATCCGCCGACACTCTCCGATCAGGTCGGAAAATAGCGGCTAGCGGTGGTTCGTAGCCACCGCCCTTGAAACCGCCTGCATCATCGCCATCCGCGAAGGGATGGACGATGTTGTGCTGGCTATCATCACCACCACGGCATAGCGCGTGCCATCGGGCGCGGTCATGATGCCGATATCATTATAGCCCGTCGACACCGGATCGAGCTCTTGCCCGGTTCCGGTCTTGTGCCCGAAACGCCAGCCGGGTGGAACGCCCGCCTTCAACCGGTTCGGACCACTCTTGGTCCGCTCCATCATCGCCAGAAGCAGCCGCGTTGACGCAGGTGAGAGCAGCTCGCCCCGTGCCAGCCGCGCCAGTGCGCTGGCTATGGCATCAGGCGCGGCGCCATCGACCGGATCGGCGAGATAGGCATCAAGTGCCGCCTTTCGCCGTTCGAACGGCAGCTCGGCGCGCGCCGCATAGAAGCGACGCCCGATCGAATATTCCTGTTGCCAGCTCATCCCTGCAATCTGGCTTTGCATCAGCCGCTCGCCGGGGCCGAAACGGATTTTGCCCAGACGCTTGCGTTCGATGAAGTTGCGTACCGCTTCCGGCCCGCCTGCGGTGCGCAACAGGCTGTCATTCGCGGTGTTGTCGCTGGCAGTGATCGCTTGTTCGAGCAAGCTGAGCACCGTTTCCTCTACCATGCCATTGGCAACCACGCGGTCACGGATCGGTTGATGGAAGACGGCCAGATCGCTCATCGTGATGCGCACGGGCTGATCGAGCCGAACCCGCCCGCTATCGACCTGATCGAGGATCGTCATCGCGACCCACATTTTGGAAACGCTTTGCTGCGGGAAGAATTCACCCAGCCGCTTGCCGGTTACCCAATCGCCGTCAATCCGCTGGACAGCTATGCCTGTCCGCCCGGGGAATTGACGCCAGGCGGTGTCGATTTCGGCCACCAGTTGGTCGGGCACTGTCGCGCGAGCGATTTTGGAGGGTTCGACGGGGCGTGGAGCAGGCCGTTGCGTTGGCTGCGGTGCAGGTTGGGTAACAATCACGCGCGGCTTTGTCTGCGCTTGCGGCGGGATTTTCGCAGGCGCGGAAACGCAGGCGGACAACGCCACTGCTGGCAACAAAATCAAACCCAATCTCGCGAACATGCGCACAAGCTACTCCGTAAAATTTTACAAAGAATGACTAGCGGGCAATGCAGCCTCGGAAAAGCGCCCCGGCCAAGCTTTGCGGCCAGTTGACTCCACCCATCCGACAAAGCGTTGCCGCATAAATCCAAGGTTATAGGAGTTGATATTACTTGACCTGAACGGGATGGCGTAGTTGTCCTTATGCAATCGAAATCATTCGCGGGAGCGTATTCAATGTCCGAAGA
>JAGNSY010000172.1 GCA_017987825.1 Sphingorhabdus sp.
GCTCGACTTTCCACACATTCAAAGTGATTCAGGAGCCGACATGGCGCGCGTTACCGTTGAAGATTGCATCGATAAGGTCCCCAACCGTTTCGATCTCGTTTTGCTCGCTGCAGAGCGCGCACGCGAGATTTCCGGTGGTGCGGAGCTGACCATTGATCGCGATCGCGACAAAAACCCCGTCGTTGCGCTGCGTGAAATCGCTGAAGAAACCGTCCGTCCGGAGCATCTGAAGGAAGGCCTTACGCAGTCGCTGCAGAAGGTTCAGGTCGACGAGGACGAAGAAGTCGATGACATCGGCTCGCTCGCCAAATCGGCAGAAGCGCTTCGCCTCACCGCTGCGGCACCCGCCCGTAGCGCTGGCGTCGCTCGCGACTACGACCGCTAGTTAGTTGGCGGGGGTTTCCCCACCCAATACCCGCATCTTTATCTGGCCGCTTTCGAGCAGAGGCGCAGCTATGGCTGCTATCCGGTTCTGGCGCTCGGTAACCAGCGCGCGGTTGAAAAAAGTGTTGGCGATAACGTCCGCAATCTGAAGTCCCGCCAACCGGTGGCTATGTTCCAGCTGGGTGGTGCCGCAGGGGCCAACAAGCTTGGCAATATCCGCGCGGATTGCCGCGAGGGTTTCGGGGCCATAGCGCCCGTCATCGATAATCACGCTGTCGCAGCCCGGAATTTCGGGCAGCATTGCACCGACCACATCCTCAAGCAGCGCCGCATAGACATCGATGTCGTGATCGCCACGGTCGGCATTTTTTTCGGGCACCAGTGCGGAGATCGCGATGCCGATGGTAATCTTTGCTCCGCTATCCTTCACCAGTTCGAAGATCAGAGCGCGTTCGGCAAAATCGATACGGCTGCCCTTCACTTCGCCATGATAGCCGGTCACGGTTCGGAAACGCGCGATCAGCGCTTCGGCCGCTGTTTCGTCAATGTCGACTGCCGCCAGGGTCATCACCCCGCGGCCAACCCCTCCGGACTCGTCACAGTAAATCGGCATGGGCAGAGTCTAGCCTGCGCCTAAGGACACGGATAGCGCTTCTTCATCAGGTCGAAGACGGCGGTGGTGACAGTCGTCTTCGGGCGCGCCGCAGCGGGATAGGTGCGCAAATGCGATATGAATTGGTCGGATGACATTTTGGTCTTTTTGGGCGGGCAGCTATGCGGCGGCTTTCCGGCCTTCTTGTCGCTTTCGAGCCGTGCACGATAATTCGCGCCTGCAGCTTCCCCTTCGGTGCGCAATAGCTTGATATCGGGTGATCCTAACGCGCCGAGACCCTTGGCCTTCAAAGCGTCAACCTTGGACAGAAAAGTCGCAACGCTCATATCGCCAGAGGCCATTGCGGGCGACGCCAACGCGATCATCACAACGCCCAAAATCAGACCAGATTGCCGCATCCCTTACCCTCCAAATATCGATCATTCAGAGGGTAAGCGGTTCAATTTGAATGGCAAGTGAATCGTTGGCTTACGCCCCTTGCGGGCTCGCACCACCCACGCTGGAACGCTTGCCGCGCCCTGCCTTCGGGATCGCCGTGCCCACCGAGGGAATATCGCTCGGAATGGCAGTCTTGCCACTGTCGCGCTCAAACTTGCCGGTAGCGAGCAGTTGCTTGATTTCATCGCCCGACAGCGTTTCGAATTCGAGCAAGGCCTCTGCGAGCAGATTCAGCTGCTTGCGATGCTTTTTGAGCAGCGCAGTGGCCTTGGCATAGCCGCCTTCGACCAGCTTGCGGATTTCGGCATCGATCTTCTTGGCGGTCTCGTCCGACATCGCCGAACGCTGCGACATGCCATAGCCCAGATAGCCATCCTGCTTTTCTTCATATTGCAGCGGGCCCATTTCGTCGGACATGCCCCATTGGGTTACCATGTCGCGCGCAAGGCTGGTTGCATATTGGATGTCGCCCGATGCGCCGCTGCTGACCTTGTCGTAACCGAAGACCAGTTCTTCGGCGACGCGGCCACCCATGCTGACCGCCAGATTGGCGTGCATCTTGTCACGGTGATAGCTGTAATTGTCGCGTTCGGGCAGGCGCATCACCATGCCCAGCGCACGACCGCGCGGAATGATGGTGGCCTTGTGGATGGGGTCGGATGCGGGTTCGTGGATCGCGACGATGGCGTGGCCAGCTTCGTGGAAGGCGGTCATGCGCTTTTCGTCTTCGGTCATCACCATCGACCGGCGCTCAGTGCCCATCATCACCTTGTCTTTGGCGTCCTCAAACTCCTTCATGGCAACCAGACGCTTGCCACGCCGCGCCGCGAGCAGTGCTGCCTCGTTGACAAGATTGGCGAGGTCGGCCCCTGAAAAGCCCGGCGTGCCGCGTGCGATGACGCGCGGATCGACATCGGGGGCCAAAGGCACTTTCTTCATGTGGACGGCCAAAATCTTCACGCGACCGTCAATATCGGGGCGCGGCACCACGACCTGGCGGTCGAAACGGCCGGGGCGCAGCAGGGCAGGGTCAAGCACGTCGGGGCGGTTGGTCGCGGCGATGATGATAATGCCTTCATTAGCTTCGAAACCGTCCATTTCGACGAGCAACTGGTTCAGCGTCTGTTCGCGCTCGTCATTCTGGTTGCCAAGGCCAGCGCCACGGCTGCGGCCTACAGCGTCGATTTCGTCGATAAAGACGATGCACGGCGCGTTTTTCTTCGCCTGATCGAACATGTCGCGGACGCGGGACGCACCAACGCCGACGAACATTTCGACGAAATCTGAACCCGAAATGGTGAAGAAGGGAACGCCTGCCTCACCCGCAATCGCGCGCGCCAGCAAGGTCTTGCCGGTACCCGGCGAACCGACGAGCAACGCACCCTTGGGGATTTTGCCGCCGAGACGACTGAATTTGTGCGGGTCTTTCAGGAACTCGACGATTTCCTGCAGCTCTTCGCGCGCTTCATCGATGCCGGCGACATCATCAAAAGTGACACGGCCATGCTTTTCGGTGAGCATCTTGGCCTTGGATTTTCCAAAACCCATCGCCCCGCCTGCACCGCCGCCCTTCTGCATCTGGCGCAGCACGAAAAAGGCAATGCCGAGGATCAGAAGGAAAGGCAGCGCCTGATAGAGCAGGATCAGCCATAGGCTGGGCTGCTCTTCGGGCTTGCCCTGCACATCGACGCCCTTTTCATCGAGCAGCTTGTACAATTCGGTATCGCCCTGGATCGGAACGGTGACGATCTGCTCGCCATTGGAAAGCTCGCCGGTAATCCGATCGGGTGAAATTGCGACCGATTTGACCTCACCAGCCTCGATCTTGTCACGGAAATTGGAATAGCTGATGCCGGTGGAGGCTGTGTTACTGCCTCCGCTGAAGATCGATACGACCAGCAGCAAAGCCACCATGATACCCGCCCAGATCATCAGATTGCGGGCGAGGGGGTTGCCTTTGGGTTCCTGTTCGTCGTTCATTTCGGACTTCCAATGATGGGAGAAATACCTGCCTAATGTAGGTCACAAAAGGTGAATGGCAATATAACCCTTGGGCTAAGGTGCGCGAAAAATCCGATCAGACTAATGATTTCCGCCTCTGGGGGGTGCAGGTTCGACATACCATAGCGATCCGCCGGTGCAGACAAGGTCGCCAATCGTCAGTTTTCCGCCCGCGTTCAGTGTTTCGAGCGCGCGGTCGATCGTGTCGCCGCGCGGCGAAATTTGCGGGTTCTGGCTTTGCAATGTGCGGATCAGAAGGCGACGGACGATTTCGGATGGCAGGCCAGCGGGATCGAGCGTCGCGCCGCGATTTTCAGTGACTACAATCCGTTCGGGCTCCAACCGGGCCGCCATCCATTCGAGCGCCTCATGCGATTGGCGCAACGCCGTGACGGTGCGCGAAATGCGGGTGGCGTCAAGCAACGCTGGCGCCGATTTCAACCAGTTGCGGATTTGCACCCGGTCGAAATCTACATTGGCATTGCTTGGGTCGTCACGGGGCATGACGCCTGCTTCAACGCAAACCTCGACCAATTGCGCCTTGGTAAAACCCAACAAGGGCCGGATGATGCGGCCATTGCTCTCGCGGATGGCCGAAAGCCCTGCGATACCGCTACCCCGCGCGATCCGCATCAGCAGCGTTTCCAACTGGTCGTCGGCATGGTGCGCGGTTGCGATCCAGCGCAGGCCGTTGGTATCGGCCCAGTCATTGAGCAGGCGGTAGCGCACCTCGCGGGCGGCGGATTGAAGGTTGCCGGTGAT
>JAGNSY010000173.1 GCA_017987825.1 Sphingorhabdus sp.
CCGACCAGTTCCTTGGTTGGCTTGTTCGCGATTAACTTACCGTGGTTGATGATCGCAATGCGGTCGCACAATTGCTCGGCTTCTTCGAGATAGTGGGTGGTCAGCACCACGGTTGTGCCTTGCTTATTGAGCTCGCCAACATATTCCCAAAGCTGTTGGCGCAGCTCTATATCGACTCCGGCTGTTGGTTCGTCGAGCACGATCACGGGCGGTGAATGCACCATTGCCTTGGCAACGAGCAGCCGCCGTTTCATCCCGCCAGACAGCGTGCGCGCATAGGCATCGGCCTTGTCTTCCAGCCGCACGGCCTTGAGCAACTCCATCGAATGCCGTTTTTCTTTTGGTACGCCGTAAAGGCCTGCAAACAATTCCAGTGTCTCGAATGGCGTGAAAAAGGGATCGAACATGATCTCTTGCGGCACAATACCGATCGACGCCTTTGCGTTGCGCGGGTTGACGTCTATATCGAAGCCCCAGATGCTGGCCTGACCCGAGGTCTTTTGCACCATACCCGCCAATATGTTGATAATCGTCGATTTTCCAGCGCCATTGGGCCCGAGAAGCCCGAATATCGAACCTCGCTCCACATCGAAACTGACGCCGTCGAGCGCCTGCTTTCCGTTGGAATAGCGTTTGATGAGATCGCGGATCGAAATGGCTGCTTGCGTCATAGATGTTAATCGATAGCCGAGCGCCAAGCCCCGCGCAACGCAAGGCTTTGCATCAAGGGGTTAAGGTTGGTTAACCTTAAACGCTAAGGCAATTTTGCGAGGATGGGTGGCAGAGCGATCAAATGCGTGGGGCAAAAATCCGGAATAGATGCGCGCGATTCGCGCTGGCTGCGGCTGTTTTGGCCGCCGCGACGGTGCCCGCATATGCAGAAACCGAAGCGTTGGATTCGCAAGTTTCGGTCGTCGCCCCCGGGAGTTTCTACAAAATCCGCGACCTGCACTTTGGCATTGTTTCTGCCAGCATATTGCCGGGCACGGTAACCGTTGCCCCCAACGGTACACGGACCGCAACCGGCGGCGTCACCTTGATTGGCAATAGCCACCACGCAGCCGAATTTGCCGGAATGAAGCCAACCCAACCCAACCGCCCTGTGCGCATGCGGGTGGGATCGAATACCGTGTTGCTGACCGGTCCGGGTGTACCGATGGTCGCCAGCCTGTTTCGCGCGAACACCAATCCCGGAACGCCATTGTCGACGATCACACGAAACTATCAGGTGCAGCAGACGACCAACGGCGCCTTTGCGCTCTATGTCGGGGCAACACTGGCCGTGAACGCTAACCAGCAGCCGGGAACCTATACCGGCACCTGGACGCTAACCCTCGACTATCAATAAGCAGCAGTAAACCACCGGTTGTTGGCGAACATCGCAAGCATCCGTTTACCATATGGTTATAACTAACGACCTATAGCCCTATGCATGCGCTTTAGGCTCGCCCGCCCCTTGTCCGTAGTTTCGGCTTTTGCTGTTTGCAGCAGCTATCTGTGTTCAGCCGCCTTCGCGCAGACCGCAGTCGAGCAGGGCCGTTCGCAGGTCGGCGTCGTTACCCCGTTGAGCTTCATTCAAACCGAAGAGCTGCATTTCGGCCAGATTTTTGCGAGCATTACCGCTGGCACCGTAACGGTAGCCCCCGATGGAAGCAGAACCCGAACTGGCGGGGTCACGCTATTTGGCACTATCCACCAGCCTGCCGAATTTGCCGGGATGGGCGCATTCAACCAACGCGTGCAGGTTTCGCTAGGAAGCAATTCTATCTTTCTGACCGGACCGGGCGTGCGCATGCGCGCGCGCACTTTTGTGATCGGTAGTACGCCGACTGCGGTGCTAACGACCACGCCACGCGTGTTCCGCATCGCAGGACCAACCGGGGCGTTTCGCTTTCCTGTTGGCGCGACACTCGAAGTTGGTGCCAACCAAGTCCCCGGCACCTATCGCGGAACCTGGACGATCACACTCAATTACCAATAACTGCCCCGTTGCCGAGGCAGCAGAGCTTTGCTAACGGCGTCAGCATGATCGAAGCGCCAGAAACCATCCTCGTCCGCACCCACCGCATCGCTTGTGACGGCAGCGGCGAAGGCGTGCCCGCGGCATTGGGCCATCCACGCGTGTGGCTTGAAATCGACGAAAGCGGCATGGTCGAATGCGGTTATTGCGACCGCCGCTTCGTGCTCGTCGGCGGACCAGCCGATAATGGAACCTCAAGCAAGGGCTGAAGCCCCTTCCGTTCCGTGCCACAGCCCTTATATCGGTGGCATGAGCATTTCAGACCCGCGCAGCTTTCTCTATCAACCCGGCCTTTTGGATCCCGATGGCGCGTTACGTGTCACGCGGGAAGCTTTGACCGCGTGCGACGACGGCGAGCTTTATCTGCAATATAGCGCCAGCGAGAGTTTTGGTTTCGACGATGGTCGCCTGAAAATGGCCGATTATTCCACCGCCTCCGGCTTTGGCCTGCGCGGCGTTTCATGCGAGATGACTGGCTTCAGCCATGCCAATGATCTCAGCGAAGGCGCAATCCGCCGTGCGGCCGAAACGCTGCAACTGCTGGATCCCGCCAAGGGGCAGGCGGCACCGCCGCCGCGTAAGAACAACCGCCATCTTTATACCGACGGCAACCCGCTTGATCTGGTGCCCTTCGCCCGGAAGGTTGAACTTTGCCAGAAAATCGACGCGGCAGCGCGCGCGCGTGACCCCCGCGTTGCGCAGGTTTCAGTCAGCCTTGCCGGCAGCTGGTCAGTCATCGAAATCGTCCGCGCTGACGGTTTTGTCGCGACCGACATCCGCCCGCTGGTTCGGTTGAACGTCTCGATCGTCACCGAAGAAAATGGCCGCCGCGAAACCGGCACCTACGGCTTTGGCGGACGCAAACTCTATGATGACCTGTTTGACGAAACAGCATGGAACCACGCCATTGACGAGGCGCTGGCGCAATCGCTGACCAATCTGCGTTCGGTCGATGCGCCGGCGGGCGAAATGACGGTGCTGCTCGGCCCCGGCTGGCCCGGCGTGCTGCTGCACGAAGCGGTCGGCCACGGGCTTGAAGGCGATTTCAACCGCAAGGGCACCAGCGCCTTTTCAGGAAAGATCGGCCAGCGCGTTGCCGCCCCCGGCGTCACCGTGGTTGACGATGGCAGCATCACCGACCGGCGTGGATCGCTGTCAATCGACGATGAAGGTACGCCGACGCAGGAAAATATCCTGATCGAGGACGGCATCCTGAAAGGCTATATGCAGGACCGCTTGAACGCGCGGCTGATGGGCGTTGCCCCCACCGGCAATGGCCGCCGCCAAAGCTATGCCCACGCCCCAATGCCGCGCATGACCAACACCTTCATGAAGGACGGGAATGACGATCCCGCCGAACTGCTGAGCCGCGTTAAGGACGGCATTTTCGCCAAAAGCTTTGGCGGCGGGCAGGTCGATATTGTTTCAGGCAAGTTCGTTTTCAGCTGCACCGAGGCTTACCGGGTCAAAAACGGCAAATTGGGCGACCCCATCAAGGGGGCGACCCTGATCGGCGACGGCCCGACGGCGCTCACCAAGATTATCGGCATCGGCAACGACATGGCGCTCGATGAAGGCATTGGCGTGTGTGGCAAAGGTGGGCAGAGCGTTCCCGCGGGCGTCGGCCAGCCGACAACGCTGGTCAGCGCGCTGACCGTGGGTGGCACCGCTGGATGATTGATGACGACGAAGGCGAAGTAACGTCGCCGCCCGAAAATTGGGCGGAGCAACTTCTTCACTTCTGGTTCGTTGACCATGGCTTTGCCGATTGGTTCAAAGGCGGTGCGGATTTTGACAAGGCCGTGACCGAGCACTTCGCGGAATGGCGCGACGCGCTGCGCGAACTGCCTACCGAAAGCTTCTTGACCGATCCGCACACCGCACTGGCAGCGGTCATCCTGTTCGATCAAGTGCCGCGCAATGCCTATCGGGGCACCGCCGAAGCCTTCGGCACCGATCATCTGGCGCTGGCTATCGCCAAAACGGCCGTTGCAGGGGCGTTCGATGTGGACCTTTCCAAAGACGAGCGGCTATTTCTCTATTTACCCTTTGAACATAGCGAAAATCGCGACGACCAGCGCGATTCGGTTCGCCTGATTGGTCAGCTGGGCGATCCGGACCTGTTGAAATATGCGCAGGACCATCAGGCGATGATCGAGC
>JAGNSY010000028.1 GCA_017987825.1 Sphingorhabdus sp.
GGGCGATGGCGTCGACCTATATCTTTTTTGCCGAAGCCTATCTTCGGCTCGACCAGCATGGTTCGCTGCTGCTGTTCCTGACCTTCGTCGGCGGCGCGATCACCACGCCGCTGTGGACTATGGCCGCCCGAAAGCTGGGCAAGCCCAAGGGCATGATCCTGATGTGCGTGACGCTCGTCCTGCTGCTCATCGGCGGAATGCAATTGCCACTCGCGGGGCAGTTGCTACCCTCTGCCATTTATACAATGATACTCGGCGGCGCCTTCATGGGGCTGATCTTCATCTTCGGGATGATCGCCGACTATGCGCCGGTCGACGCGCAGATTTGCGGGCGGGACCGGACGGCGTTCATTTTTGCAACCGGCAATCTGATGCAGAAGCTGGGCAACGCCTCGGCACTGGCCATTTCATACTGGCTGTTGGGACAGTTCGGTTTCGATCCTGCAAACGCGCAGGAGCATGGCGAAATCGTCCGCAACATCTGGGCGGGATTGCCGATTACGGCATGGGGGCTGGCGGCAATTGTCGCGCTGTTCCTTGTCCGCCAGCCATGGGCGCAGGTGCGTCACTTGCCCCTTCCCCACGCGACTGCGACGCGTTAGGCTACGGACATGGAGAGAGAGAATTGGCAGGAGTCGATAGCCGATCCCGGGCGCTTTGCGGCGCTGAGGGCGGAATATGACCACGACGGCTATCTGATTTTCCCTTCGATATTGCCTGCCGAAAAGGTCGCGGATTTGCGCGCCGCGCTGATGCCGCATCTTGAGCAGAACATCGCCGGTCGCAACGATTTTGAAGGGCTGAAGACCAACCGCGTCTATGCGATGCTGGCCAAATCGCCACTTTTTGCCGAGCTCGCCATCCACCCGCTGGTGCTCGCCTTTGCCGAGGCCGAGCTTGGCCGCGAATGCCTGCTCTCAGCCTGCCTCGCGATCAACATCCATCCGGGCGAGACGGTGCAACCCTGGCATTATGACGACAGCCATTTCCGCCTTCCGCGCCCGCGTGCATCGCTGGGCCTCAGCGCGTTCTGGACGATCGACGCAACAACCGAAGAAAATGGTGCAACCGAAATCCTGCCCGGCAGCCATGTCTGGCCGGAGCAACAGATAGAGGGCGGCAACACCTTCTCGACCTTTTCCGACCGTAGCGCAAAGAGCCAGGATGACGATCCCGGCGCACGACCCGACGCCATCAAGGCGGTGATGCCTGCAGGTTCGCTGATGATTGCCAAGGGGACGCTATGGCATCGCGGCGGGGCCAACCGGTCCGACAAAGCCCGCCTGATCATCACTCCGCAATATAGCCCCGGCTGGACGCGCACGCTCGAAAATATGAGCCTCGCGGTTCCGCCAGAAATCGCCGCCACCCTGCCCGAACGCGCGCGCGAACTGATCGGCTATTCGATCCACCCGCCCTTCATGGGCTATGTCGACGGCATGCATCCAAGACGATTGCTGCTTTCCCAATGACACTTGCGACTCCGCGAAATCGCCGCTAAAGGACTGGTCTTTCCGAAATCGGAACCTATATCGCTCCCGACCAGAAACCGGGAGCGATGGCGGCTATCCGGTGGGCGCGATTACAGGAAACAGGAACATGGCAAAAACCAGCCCCGGTGAATTCATTCGTCAGGTGCGTGCCGAAATCGGCAAGGTCGTATGGCCGACCCGTCAGGAAACCACGCAGACCGCGATCATGGTGCTGATCATGACGATCATCCTTGCCGTTTTCTTCCTGGGCGTTGACGCCTTTTTCAACATGGTCGTGCAAGGCCTGTTGAGCCTCGCTAAATAATTTCACGAACGTTCAGGCCGAAAGACAGATCACATGGCACGCTGGTACATCATCCACGCATATTCGGGTTTCGAAAACAAAGTTCGCGACCAGATCCTCTCTGAAGCCGAGCGCAAGGGCCTGTCCGCACTCGTCGAATCGGTCGAAGTGCCGACCGAGCAAGTCACCGAAGTCCGCCGTGGCAAAAAGGTGAAGGCCGAACGCAAATTCTTCCCCGGCTATGTGCTGGCAAAGCTCAATATGAACGACGACGTCTATCACCTCGTCAAAAACACCCCCAAGGTCACAGGCTTCCTCGGCGCGAACAACAAGCCGCAGCCAATCACCGAAGCCGAAGCCGCGCGCATCCTGAACACCAAGGAAGAACTGGCGGCAGCACCGAAGAAGCGCGTCGCGGTCGATTACGAAATCGGCGATCAGGTGAAGGTGATGAGCGGGCCGTTCGCCAGCTTCAACGGCGTGGTCGAGGAACTGGATTTCGACAAGAACCGCGTCAAGGTTTCGGTCTCGATCTTCGGTCGTGCGACGCCGGTCGAACTCGATTTCGAAGAAGTCGAATTGATGAAATAATGGCCGCTATCGGCCATATTTCCCAAGCCACGAAAATGGCAATGCGGTTATGAATGACCGGACGCACAGCCCTGAAGTAGCGGCGCGCGTGGCGCAGGCTCGCGCGCTTTTCGATTCGGTGCCAGCCGAGGAGATGGTGCAGAGCATCACCCGTCTGTTTGATTTCGTACCCGACGAAACACCCGACGAGTTTATCTTTCCTGCACTTCCCAGCACCAGCCGGGCGCGCATCTTTGGCGGGCAGGTGGTTGCCCAATCGCTGATGGCCGCAGCGCGCACGGTCGAACCCGACAAGCAGATCCACTCGCTGCATGCTTATTTCCTGCGCGGCGGGCAGGAGACCGCGCCGTTGCATTTCCGCGTGCACCGCGACTTTGATGGCCGCAGCTTTTCCAACCGCCGCGTTGTCGTGCGGCAAGAGGGCAAGGTGATCTTCAACCTCACCGCCTCATTCCAGCAGCCCGACCCCGGCCTTGCACATCAGGTGCCTATGCCCGATTTGCTGCCGCCCGAAGAGTGCTGGGATTTTACTGACTTCATCGCGGTTAGCCCGAATATGGACGACCGGTTGCTACAGCAGATGGCGCGGCCGCGCCCCTTTGAGATGCGCAGCTTCCGTCCACCGCCCAAGGCAAAGGCGACGGAGCACTATCAATGGTTTCGCCTGCGCGGGTCGATCGGCGACGATCCTTTGTTGAACCGGGCGTTCCTGGCATATGCCTCCGACATGGGGCTGCTGTCTTCATCGATGCTGCCGCACGGGCTCAACTGGACAACGCCGGGACTGTTTTCGACCAGCCTTGATCATGCGATGTGGTTCCACAACGATGTGCGCGTCGATGACTGGTTCGTCTTTGTCATGGACAGCGGCTGGACCGGCAACAGCCGCGGCATCAACCACGGCTATATCTACACCCGCGACGGCACCTTGATCGCCTCGGTCGTGCAGGAAGGCCTATTGCGCTACAAACCGCCTGCCTGACAAACGCGCCGGAATGCAGGCTTGATGCGATGCGTTGCACCCCTACTTTAAAAAAATCCCCTGTCCGCGCTGCGCAGACAGGGGAAGTCTTATCCGGCGACAGGGTCGCAACGCCGCCAGCAAGCTTGGTTGAATCAGCTGTTATCGCGGGCGAGAATGGGCGTGATCGGAAGTTCGACCAGCCGTTCGACATCGATCATTGCCTTGCGCAGCGTCGCATCGAAACATTGCCTTTGGGCCTTTGCTGAATAGCGAACCGCCACACCTCCGGGTGTACATACGTTGCGCGCGGCACGTTTGACGCGGCGCAAAAGCTGTTCGACGTCCTTTTCTTTGGACAGCTCCAAATCGTCATAATGCACCACTGCCATCGCATATTCGGTTCCCGGCCTTGCTGCATGGGCCAATGGTGCGGTGACCATCATGCCATAAGCCGCCGAGGCAATCGTTGCCGCCATCAATGGCGTGAACTTCAATTTCAAATTCATTCCTGAACACTCCAACTCATAATGAAACAACAGGCCGCGAAACCGCAACCTGCCCCTGTTGAGCAAAGTGTTATCCCGGACAGTTGTTCGAAGTCCTGCGAATGGAATGAGATTTCACTGATATTTTTGCAGAAGCATTTGGCCGCGAAAATCGTCCACTTTGTCCCGGTTTCCGTAGCGTTAGTCGAAAATCTGTCGCGCTTATCACCGCGACATCATATATGAGGAAGTTCTGAGGGTCGCATTTTCAGGCCGTATTCGGGTGCCCGTTTAGCCTCAGGAAGTAGATAAATGTCAGATGCAATTCTGAAGGCGGGACCGTTGCGGCTCGACTTGCGAGACGAACGTCTTTGGCGCGACGGTCAGCCCGTTCGGCTGTCCGGCCGACCGCTTGCCTTGTTGCGATGCCTGATGGAACGTCCGCAAACCCTCGTCACCAAAGACGAGATATTTGATCAGGTCTGGCCCAACCTCACCTTATCCGAAGCTGTGCTGACGACAGCGGTCAAGGAATTGCGTCAGGCACTGGGTGACAGCGCGCGCAAGCCTGAGTTCATCCAAACCGTTCACCGCCGCGGTTATCGATTTTTGCTTCCGGTGTCCGAAGGGGATTATGGCGACGATACCGCGGAGTCGACAGACCTGACTTTGGCCGACATACCGAGCCGCAATTCGGCGGCGAAAAGGCTGTCAGGCCTGATTGCTGGAGCAGTGATACTGGCAGGGTTGCTTTTCTGGTTGTGGATGCTGGTCGAAAAGCCGGCAGTTTCGGCAGCACCCCATCCAAAATCTATCGCCGTCCTGCCTTTTCAGGATTACTCGCGCGACGGCGATCAAAAATGGTTTGCCGACGGGTTGACCGAAGAGATTCTGAATACATTGTCGCGCACGCCCGATCTGCGCGTTACTGCCCGAACGGCGACCACACGTCAGCCGAGCAAAAAAATCGATCTAGCTCACTTGGCCGATCAATTGAAGGTCGCCCACATTCTCGACGGGTCGATCCGCCGCGAACAGGATCGGGTCAGGATAACGGCAGTGCTCGTTGACGCTCGAAGCGGACGGGAAATTTGGTCGCAAAGCTATGACCGGAATTTCGACGACGTCATCGGCATTCAGGAAGATATTGCCTTTTCGATCGCGTCTTCGCTCAAGACGGTAATCGAGCCGTCGCGGTTGCGCGCTATGGTTACAACCGGCACCCGCTCGGTCGAAGCCTATCAATCTTATCTGCAAGGCTTGGCCGCGGAACGGCGGCAAGCTGCAGACGGGTCGGTCGAACATTTGAAGGCCGCTTCGCAGTGGTTCGAACAGGCGCGTTCGCTCGACCCCAATTTCGCCTCTGCCCATTGGAAGGCAGCTGAATATTGGTTTGGCAAGGAAACGCGCATCAATAGCAGCATTTATGAGGAGAGTTACGACCTCTACACGCGTTACCAACGCTATCTGGAACGCATAAACGCCGCGATCGAAACGAGCGGCGGGGCAGTCGATAGCCTGAAATACCGTGCGACCCGATCCACCCTTAACTTGCAGACGCGCGACGCATTCCAGATGATGCGCAAATATCTGCGCGCACGCCCCCGGGACATAGATGCCTGGGAAGAAATGGCGGATCTTGCGGCTTATGCTGGCGAACGGAAATATATGGCAGTTGTGGGCAGGCAGTTGTTCCGGCTTTCAAACGAGGCAGGTGCGCCGCGTTCGCGTGCGATTACCGTATCGACACTTGCACTTGATTTACAGCAGGCCGAGGCGGCTGCCGATGACCAGCTGGTGAGGCTGCCGAACAATGTCGTCACCCAGTACCAATCCCATCGGGCCTATATCTGGTCGGGCAAATATGGCAAAGCGCGGCGGCTTCTGGCGCGTATTCGAACGTCGAAGCTGCCTCTTGCCAACCGCCTGCTATCCGAGCTGCGCCAGGCATGTGCCGACCGAAAAGTTAAGGACGCCCGGTTGATCTACGCCAGGATAGGCAATGTGGGTGATACCAGTGCCCGTTGGCAGGCTGCACAGATCATTCGAGACCGGAAATCGGAAGCCGCTTTGCTCGCGCCGCTGGATAAGCCGGAGGAACTTCGCAGGCTGGTTCAATATATGGTCTATCCCAGTTTCGACATGCGACAATATCCATTGCTGACGCAGATATTGACTACCAACGGCACACCCCAAACCGCGCCGGTGCCTGTGCCGGGCGCCTGTCCGGCTGGCTGACACAAGGCTTGCATTTCCGGGGATGTTCGACTACCGGCGCTCCTTCGCATGGGTTCTCCCCATGTGATTCCCGTGCGGGAGGAAGTCTTCGGACAACCGTTTGACCGCTTAATTTGACCCGCCGTCGCTTTGGCTTTGGTGGGGAAAGAATGAAAGGAGGCCTTTCATGGCCAAGAAGATTGACGGCTATATCAGCCTGCAGGTGCCCGCGGGCGCCGCAACCCCGTCCCCGCCGATCGGCCCTGCGCTCGGTCAGCGTGGTGTGAACATCATGGAATTCTGCAAGGCGTTCAACGCAGCAACCAGCGAGCTTGAAAAGGGCACGCCGATCCCGACCAAGATCACCGTGTTCTCGGACAAGAGCTTTACGTTCATCACCAAGTCGCCCCCGGCGAGCTTCCTGATCAAGAAGGTGCTCGGCCTGAAGAGCGGTTCGAAAGAGCCGGGCAAGGTCAGCGCAGGAAAGATCACGCGCAAGCAGCTTGAAGAAGTTGCAACGATCAAGATGAAGGATCTGAACGCGAACGACATGGACGCTGCGGTCAAGATCATTGCAGGCTCGGCTACGGCCATGGGCCTCGAAGTGGTGGAGGGCTAAGCACATGGCTAAACTGAGCAAAAAGGCAAAGACCCTTGCAGCGCTTGACGCTGAAAAGCTGTACGGCGTTGACGAAGCGCTGAAGACCATCAAGGAACTGGCCACCGCCAAGTTTGACGAAACCATCGAAGTCGCGCTGAACCTTGGCGTTGACCCGCGTCACGCCGACCAGATGGTCCGTGGCATGGTTTCGCTGCCCGCCGGTACCGGCAAGGACATGAAGGTTGCCGTGTTCGCACGCGGCGACAAGGCCGAAGCTGCAACCGCCGCTGGTGCCGACAAGGTTGGTGCCGAAGATCTGATGGAAGACATGCTGGCCGGCAACCTCGATTATGACCGCGTGATCGCCACGCCCGACATGATGGGCATTGTGGGTCGCCTCGGTAAGACGCTGGGTCCCAAGGGCCTGATGCCGAACCCGAAGCTGGGCACCGTGACGATGGACGTGGCTGCGGCTGTGACCGCCGCCAAGGCCGGTCAGGTTGAGTTCCGCGTCGAAAAGCAGGGCATCATCCACAGCGGCATCGGCAAGAAGAGCTTCTCCGACGCCGATCTGCGCAAGAATTTCGACGCGCTCGTCGATGCGATCATCAAGGCGAAGCCTTCGGGATCAAAGGGCAAATATGTCCGCAAGATCGCGGTCAGCTCGACCATGGGTCCCGGCCTGAAGGTCGACATTGCAGACGTCGCCGGCGCCTAAGCCAAGCGACTATCGAATTTCTAAAGGGCCGGGGGCAACCCTGGCCCTTTTGCTTTGCCCGACAGGCAGGTGAAGAACGCGACCCCCGCCCCGATACACAGCTGCCAGGGGAAGGCGAGGCCTTTCATCGCGGGAGGCAGACCTAGATGATCGACGACATAATGCTGTTGCAGCAGGATCGCGATGAAGCCGACTGCCAATGCTGCAATCACCGATGCGGTTGAGCCCCGCTTCGTGAACAGCACTGTCGCATAGACGCCCAGTAGCCCCGAATAGGCAAAAGCCATCACGCCGAGCACGAATTCGAGCAAGGGCATGTCGGTATAACGCTGCCAATAGAAGCAGAGGATCGACATCGCGAACAAGGCGAGCGCGAGGAGCAGCATCGCCCCGCGCCCGGCGTTGACATAATGATGCTCGGCTACTTGGGCGCCGTGGCGTTCCCTCCAGGGCCGGTAGAAATCGCTCACCAGCACAGCAGACATCGAGATCAATCCCGAATTGATCGCCGCCGCCGCTATCACGCCGACGGTGATCAGCCCGCGCACTCCCGGCGGGATTTCGGAGAGGATGAAGGACATGAAGATGGTGATCTTCTCCCCCGAAAAGCCCTGCATCGCGCTGGCGCTTGCGCCCATCAGATCGGGCCGTTCGTAGAAGATGTGGAGCAGCGAGCCGATGGCCATGAACAGCGCTACCACCGGGATCGTCATCCACATCGACATATAAAGCGCGCGATTGCCCGCCTTAGCATCCTCGCAGGCAAGGAAACGCTGGCTGGTATCCTGATCGAGCCCGGCATTGCCGATATTGAGCAGCACCAGCCCGGTCAGGATCGCCCAGACGGTGAAGGGTTTGGACCAGTCGAGCGACCAGTCAAACAGCCGCAATTTGTCGACGCCCCCCGGCGCATAGCGCAACCCCTCCCAGATTTCCGAAGCGGGCGCGGGGATGCGGTTCCATAGCAGCCAGAAGACAATCAGCGCGCCGCCGACATAGAGTATGACCTGCACCAGATCGCTCCAGATGACCGCGTTGAGCCCGCCAAACAAGGTGAAGACGATACCAAACACCAC
Organism: Sphingorhabdus sp.; assembly: GCA_017987825.1. Taxonomy (GTDB): domain Bacteria; phylum Pseudomonadota; class Alphaproteobacteria; order Sphingomonadales; family Sphingomonadaceae; genus Sphingorhabdus_B. The sequence continues at coordinate 8,429 of JAGNSY010000028.1, forward strand.
CAGCACCGCAGATGCGATCAAGATGTGCTGCGGCTCAACATCGAGGAAGATGATCATCGAAACCGCGATCGCCGCCAGATAGAGCCGCGCCCCGCTCGCCAATATGCGCCCAACCAGATACATCCCCGCCGCCGCACGCCGCGCCGTCGGGTCAAACCTTACCTCGAGCAGTTCGTAAACCGTGGTTACGCCGAGCGCATAGTATCGCGGGATCAGCAGCCGGGCGACGAACACCGCCGCTATGATCGCTGCGAAATTGCTGGTCAGATAGCTCCAGTCGCCGCGATAGCTGTTGTCAGGCGCGCCCAAAAAGGTGGCGGCAGACTGCATCGTCGACAGCGCTGATATCGCCACTAGCCATGCGGGGGCATGATGGCCTGCGAGGAAATAGTCCTCCGCCTTGTCCGGATTGCGCCGCGACGACCACCATGCCGCGAGCGCCAGCAGCGCGACATAGAGCCCCATCACCGCCCAGTCATAACCCGTATATGCAAGCGGCATCCGGCTTCCTTCCCCTTTGGGGGAGTGAAAGCCTATTGAAGCGTGGATATCAAGCCCGTGATTCTCCCCTCCTCTTCAGGGGAGGGGCAGCGAGACTTGGCAGCTATGCTGCCTAGTCGCAGCGGGGTGGGGGCTTTAGGCCTTGCGCAACGCTGACAGGCCCCACCCCCGACCCCTCCCCTAAAGAGGAGGGGAGAAGCCTACGCAATCGCCTTATACAGACTAAACAGACTGGTCGCCGTCAACACCACACCCACCATCAACAATAGGGTCTTGGGCGGCACCCGCTTGGCGATATACCCCCCCAGCGGTGCCGCGAGCAGCCCGCCGACGAGCAAGCCGCCGGTCACCTGCGTGAAAGCCTCCAGCCCGATCGTCCAGATGAACATCGCGGAGACGGTGAAGGTCAGGAAGAATTCGGCGGTGTTTACCGTGCCCACCGTCTTGCGCGGGTCGGTGCCTTGGATGAGGAGGTTCGATGTCACCACCGGCCCCCAGCCACCCCCGCCCGAGGCATCGAGGAAACCGCCGAGCAGCCCCAGCGGCACCGTGACCTTCGCATCCTTCGCCTTGGGCATTTGCGGGTAGGTGAGCGCCTTATAGAGCAGGTAGAAACCAAGGCAGGTGAGGTAGAGCATCACGATCGGCCGCGCGACATCGGCATGGATGTTTGACAACACATAGGCACCCAGCGCCCCGCCAATCACCCCCGGAATGGCAATCCGCGCGAACAGTTTCCAGTCGACATTCTTGTGCAAGACATGGCTGATCCCCGAGGCACCGGTGGTGAACATCTCCACCATATGCACCCCCGCCGAGGCGCGCGCCGGCGGCACCCCCATCACGCTGACCAGCAAAGTCGAACAGATCACGCCAAAGGCCATGCCGAGCGCACCATCGACCAGCTGCGCGGCAAAGCCGATGGCGATAAAGGGCAGCAGCGCGTTCCAATCAATGGACCAGATAAAGTCGAACATAGGGCTACCGCTCCTTGACGCCCCGCCGAATCGCGGCTGGATGAGCGCGATGTTATGTCAACCTATGCGATAGACAATAGGGCTTGGCCTTGGGTGCGATAAAGCGGGGCTTTGTTGGGGTGGGGGCAGGACGCATCCCACCCGCCACGTCGCCCCGCACTCGATGCGGGGCTTGGCTATTCCCCACACACCGCTCAAAAAGCCAAGCCCCGTGTCAAGCACGGGGCGACGCAGTTAGAGGATGTTCGTATTCGGAAAGAATGCAGACGACCTCAGAGTCGATCCTATCAACCCGAACCAACCCACTAAACCACCGTCGCCCCGCACTCGATGCGGGGCTTGGCTACTTAAACCTGCCGTCTTCAGGAAACCACTCAGCCCAAAGATCGCGCCAGTCAGGATTATCCTTCTCGATCAGCGCAAACTTCCACGGCCGCTTCCACTTCTTGAGCAGTTTTTCGCGCGCGATAGCCGGTTCGATCTCGTCATGCCGTTCGGCATAGACCAGCCGCAACTTGCCAAAGTCCGCGACATGAATGGAACCCGCACCCTCACGATGCTGCTGCACCCGGCGGATCAAATTTGACGTGACCCCAACATACATCCCGCCCCGATAGCGGTTCGCCATGATATAAACCCAGCCGCCCTTTTCCATGCGCTCAGCACTCCAAGCACACCACCCTTCACCCGCCTACCTTAATCCCTCGAAACGGGCAAAACTCGCAAAACCACCAAAACGGTCAAAAACCGTCGCCCCGCACTAGATGCGGGGCTAGGCTAATTCCAACACGCCGATCAAAAAGCCAAGCCCCGTGTCAAGCACGGGGCGACGGGGTTGAAAGACAAATAGGGCCTGAATTTCTACCCCAGCTAGCCAATCTCAAATGCCTTCACAAATGATCGTATCACATACTGCGCAACCCGATGTGCTTCATACACATCTTTAAATGTGACTGACGCACTACGCTCGTGGGCATAAGCGTTTCGCCACATGAAAACATTCTTGTAGCTAGTCAGCAAATCTCGTCTGAAACGTCGTTCGACGACCGACTTTGTTTCGAAGAGCACTCTATGGAAAGTCGTCGCATTCTTCTGGCTACCGGTTCCATGCCACTCATTTAAGCCGAAGTGGCGCGAGTATGATTTTAAATCATCAATAGAGATTCTCGCATTCAGCCGTTCAAAGTCTTTTTCGACGTGGTTTTTATATTTTGAATGAAAATTCGAAGCATATAATATAAGAGTTTCTTTCACTATACCTTCGTAAGTAGCGGCAATCGTCACTGCAAACATGCCTGCGAGTTCGTTCCCCAATCTTTGCTGGGCGACCGAGTTCCCGTCCAAAATGCTCTCGATATCCCTCGCGAGATTACGAATGTGCCGGAAATTATCCTCTACAATCTCATTCATTTCCAAAAAGAATCAGGTCAGCTATCGCCTTACGCGACTTTACATTTTCGATATTCGATGTGTTGGATGTCACCATTCCAATGAAATCCCTGTCAGCTAAAAGCTTGTCGTACTTGCTACTGTCTAGCTTGGCATCGCTGCCTTGCTCCATGATTGAAACCATGACCGCCTCCATAGTTGCAGCATTGAGTAGACCACGAGGACGAAACGGCTTCTTGATCGAATCAACGACTAGGCGCGTAACATGCTTAAACGAATCAAAAAATTCTTGAGTTCTTTCAGTATCGAAAGCCCTATTCTTTGCCATTTCACGCGACAAAAAATCTTTCATCGGAGGCGTATAGATATCTGTATTTTTATAAAGTGCCAATAGACGCAGGATCAATTCTACATCTCGCTGCTTTGGATCTGGTTCTGGTTTTCCATAAATTTTGCGCCAGTTGGCATCTTGATTCAATTCCTCAAGCTTCTCTAAAATCGGTCCGCGGAACACAGCATTGCGAATTTCTTGAGCATTCAACGGTTGCCCACCTGTATTTAACCTCTCGAAGATGTGATATACACTTTCAGGCTGTTCTTGATCGGGTGTCAGTTGCTTCACCGTTACACCCCTCAGGCTTGAATTTTTTATCTTACGCTTTGTCCGATCATCAAGCTGTTCAAATGTAAGACCTTCTAAATCTTTCCTTTGCTCTAATCCTTTCAAATTGAAGACTTTCCGTCTACCGCTCGCATCAGCCGGCCCAAAATAACCTTCGAAAAAGTAAGCTATGGATGTAATTCTCTGTTGACCATCGATCACTTCGAGTTGCCCTTCAGCGTTCTCATAGAAAAAGACTTGTGGTACGGGAAGTCCGATTGCAAAAGACTCAATAAGTGTGGAAGCGCGCCTAATATCCCAGACAAATTTTCTCTGATAATCTGGAATAATTATGTCACGATCTGTGAATTTACTTGCGAGTAATTCCAGAGTCCAATCGCTCGCTGTGACAACAATATTGAACTCTACTGTTGAAGTTTCCGTTTGATCGTCGGTTACGTCATCAATTTTCACTTCACCTTCTTCAAGAATTTCCATTGAACAATTTCCATTTAAAAAGGCTGCTAGGTGTATGCTTGCGATTAAGCTAGCTTTGAGTGGAATCCAAAGCAAGAACGGTATTGCAGTCGCACCTACAATCCCCCTGTCCTACATGTTCATAATATGTTCCAAACTGCCGAATGGAACAGACTGATTCGCCCACCCCCTCCGCCGCAGCCGTTCCGGCGCTGCACACCCCCAACCAAGCCCCAGCCACGCTCGACGCACATGGGCATAACCCCGCCGATTATGACTGGGTGCCCGTGCTCAAGAAACGCCGCCATGATGGCTGGTCGCCGCAACGGCAGCGTGCCTTTATCGAGGCGCTCGCCGATAGCGGGTCGGTGACTTACGCCGCGCGCGCCGTCGGCATGTCGCGGCAGGCTTGCTATGAATTGCGCCGGTCACCGGGGGCGGAGAATTTTGATCGGGCTTGGGAAGTTGCCCTTCGCGCCTCATCGCGCCAGTTGATCGACATCGCCTTTGACCGCGCGATCAACGGCGTCGAGGAGCCGCTGTTCGACAAGGAAGGTCAGAGGATTGCCTGCCGCTATCGCTATAATGACCGGCTGCTGATGTTCCTGATCCGCGCGCACGCGCCCGAACAATATCGCCACGCGCACCGCGACGGGCGCGATGCGGAGGAAAAGCTGCCCGCCCCGCCGCCACCGCTTTCGGATATGCTGCGCCTGCTCGAACCCGAACCGCCCGCCGAGCCGCATCTGCTGATGCCGCCCAACGAATTGGAGGATGCGCTGTTCTGCGCCGATATGCTCGATGGCGAACTGCCCCACTGGCGGCGCGACCGTGACCCGGAGGCGGCGGCCAGGCCGACGGCTATGGATGCCGAGATCGACCGGATGCTCGATGACGCGCGACGCGCGAACAGCTGGGATCAGGGAGAGCCAGAGTGATCGTTACGATGCTGCTGTTCTCGGTGTCGGCTTTGTCAACTTTGGCGCGCGGCTCAGTCCGCGATCACGCCCATATCGATCGGGTCGGCAAGGCTGATCCGGTCAAGCACCGCCGCGGTTTCATCGCGCACCTTGAGCATCAGCGCGCGCATCCGGCAGTCGCTTTCCTCCAGGCAATTTTTGCATTTTTCATGCGCAAAGCGGCTGGCGCAGGGAACGAGCGCGAGCGAGCCGCGGCTGATACGGATGATGTCGCCATAGCTGATGTCAACGGGCGGCAGCGCCAGTTCATAGCCGCCGTCGCGACCACGCTGCGACACGACCAGACCCGCGCGGCTCATTTCCGACAAAATCACCGTCAGGAATTTGGCCGGAATATTCTGCGCCTCGGCAATATCCGTCAGCGGTACTAGCCCCTGCTGATATTTATCCGCCAGATGCATCAGCGCGCGGATCGTGTAGCGGGTTTTTTGCGAGAGCATTCTCTACTTATGGAGTAGAGAGCGCCGCGCCGCAAGGCCGTTTGCCTTATTGGACGGCATATGTTATACACAGCCTGCTATCGTCGAACGCGACGGAAATTTGAGGTGCAAATCGGGCCGAGTCCAAAAGACAGGTCTGGCACGCGCAACGTCTTTTCTCACACGACCCTGGCTTCCCCGAGCGGCGCTTTTGCCGCGCGGATTTTAGTTTCGTGAAAGGAACGACCTTATGCCGACAGGCACCGTAAAATTCTTCAACACCGAAAAAGGCTATGGCTTTATTGCACCCGATGGCGGTGGCGATGACAGCTTTGTCCACATCACGGCCGTAATGGCAGCCGGCATGTCTTCGCTCGATAAGGACCAGCGCCTCAACTATGAAGTTGAAGCTGGCCGCGACGGCAAGAAAGCCGCGATCAACCTTTCGGCGGCTGACTAAGTTTGGCCAAAGAAGAGCTTCTGACGCTCGAAGGTGTGATCGATGAAATCCTGCCCGATGGCCGCTTTGGCGTCGTGCTGGAAAACGAGCACCGGATAATCGCTTACACGGCGGGGAAGATGCGGAAATTCCGCATCCGCTCCGTCGTGGGCGACCGCGTCCATGTCGAGATGACGCCCTATGACCTCTCCAAAGGGCGCATCATTTTCCGCGAGCGCACCCCCGGCGTCGGCCCCGGCCCACGCAATATGCGCCGCTGAACCTGAAAGGAGCCGTTCCAATGGCTACCGTTGAATTCTACCGCGAGCGCGCCGCTCAGGCCGCGCGCGATGCCGAGCAGGCAACCCTCGCCAATGTCCGCGAACGCCATCTGGTGGCGCGCGACACCTGGAACGACATGGCCGACAAGGCCGAGAGCGTGATCACCACGCGCGCCAAGGCCGAAGCCGAAAAGCAGGCTATGCAGCAGGCAAACATGCTTTTGGTGCAGGATGCTGCCCACGCCTGACCTCCAAATTAGGTTGGGAAGCGTCACAAATATATTGCGAGCCCCCGCCTGCGTTGATAGTCGACGCGGACCGGGGCAAAGCGACCTCCCGGTCAAGCTGTCGCAGATACGATAGCTCAAGCGTTGCCATTTGACCGCCTTTCTGGCGGGCGAAAGGAGCATGCTTGTGAGTGAAATACCTCCCATTTCGGTATCGCTTGGCGAATTGACGCGGCTGTTCGGCAAGATCGGCCTGATCAGCTTTGGCGGACCCGCAGGCCAGATCGCGTTGATGCACGAGGAAGTGGTCGACCGGAAGCAATGGGTTTCCGAAGACGAATATCTGCAGGCGCTAAACCTGTGCCATTTGCTGCCCGGACCCGAGGCGCAGCAGCTGGCGGCATGGATTGGCTGGCGGTTGCACGGCACGCTGGGCGGGCTGATCGCGGGCCTGTTGTTCGTAATCCCGGGCGCTCTGGTGATGCTCGGCCTGTCGGCGCTCTATGTGCTGTCGATGCAGGTGGATTGGCTGCAAGGCCTGTTCTTCGGGATCAAGGCAGCCGTGCTTGCGATCGTATTGCAGGCGCTGTTGCGGATCGCAGGTAAGGCGTTGACGACGCCTGCCAAGCGTGCGCTGGCGGTAATCGCCTTTGTGGCGCTGTTCGCGCTCCACATCCCCTTCCCACTGCTCATATTGGCGGCTGCTTTCATCGGTGCATTCGTCGCGTGGAAAGCGCCTTCGCTGTTTGCGCTGAAGCCAATAGCTGCCCCTACCACGGCACCAACCAGCCATTGGCTGGCGCATATTTCCAAAACCATCCTCATCTGGGGCATCATCTGGGCAGCGCCTATGATCCTGATCCTGCTGACGCTCGGGCAAGAACATGTCCTCTGGAAAGTCGGTAGTTTCTTCTCACAACTCGCCAT
>JAGNSY010000174.1 GCA_017987825.1 Sphingorhabdus sp.
CAGAGTCAACATGTTGGCAAAAAGGGTATTCACCCCTAAGGGCCTCACTTGCCCACAGCACATCATATTTCATCATCCTTAGATTCTTCTTTATTGTTTATTGGACTCCCCGATGGCGACCGAAAATTCCTCCCGAAAATTGCTCGCCGTATTGCGCGGTCAAAAGTTTGACGTGCCACCCGTCTGGCTGATGCGTCAGGCAGGGCGCTATCTGCCCGAATATCGCGAGCTGCGGGCGGAGAAGGGCGGTTTCCTCGAACTGGCTTATGATAGCGATGCCGCGTGCGAGATCACCCTGCAACCGATCCGCCGCTTCGGCTTTGATGGTGCGATCCTCTTTTCCGATATCCTCGTCGTCCCGCATGCGATGGGGCAGGATCTGTGGTTCGAGACCGGGGAAGGCCCGCGGCTCGCCCCAAAGCTATCGGATAGTGACTGGCGGGACTTCACCTCTGCCCCGGAACGGCTGGAGCCCGTCTATGAGACGGTTCGCAAGGTTCGGGCGGCACTGCCCGCTGAGACTACCTTCCTGGGCTTTGCAGGCAGCCCCTGGACCGTTGCAACCTATATGGTGGCGGGACAGGGCAGCAAGGATCATGCGGAGACGCGGGCACTGGCCTATTCGAACCCGAAAAAGTTCGGTGAGCTGATTGACGCTATAACCGCAACCACGGTCGACTATCTGTCAAAGCAGATCGAGGCCGGCGTTGATGCGGTTCAGCTGTTCGATAGTTGGGCGGGGTCGTTGAGCCCGGCGCAGTTCGAACGCTGGGTGATAGCGCCCAATGCCACGATTGTTTCGGCTTTGCGCGAACGGCATCCGGATACGCCAATCATCGGATTTCCCAAGGGAGCGGGCGCCAAGCTGATAGCCTATGCCCACGAGGTTAAGCCTGACGCGATAGGCCTCGATGAAACGGTCGATCCGGTCTGGGCAAATGTGGCGTTGCCCGAAGGCATGCCTGTTCAAGGCAATCTCGATCCGCTGGCATTGGTGGCAGGGGGAGAGGCTTTGGAAAGCGCCGTAGCACGCATATTGGCCGCCTTTGAAAACCGCCCGCATATTTTCAACCTCGGCCACGGTATTTTGCAGCACACGCCCATTGCGCATGTTGAAAAGCTGCTTAACTTGGTGCGCGGGGGATAACCAAGGCGGATTCCCGAATGACGGAAACCATCGAATTGCTCTATTTCTGGCTCAAATCAGCACATATCATTTTCGTGATTTTCTGGATGGCAGGGCTGTTCATGCTGCCGCGTTTCTTCGTCTACCATCAGGAAAGCCCTGAAGGGTCGGACGAAGCAAGCCGCTGGGTCGAGCGTGAGCGACGGCTGGTGCGGATCATACTTAACCCCTCGATGGTCATTGTCTGGATTGTGGGGCTGTTGCTCGCCTGGCATATTTCGGCGCTCAGCGAAGGTTGGTTCCATGCCAAGCTGCTCGCGGTGCTTGGGCTTTCGGCCTATCATGGCTGGATGGTCGGATACGCGAAGAAACTGGCCGTGGGCGAGCGCCCGATCGAAGGCAAGAAATTGCGCATCCTCAACGAAGTGCCAGGGATTGCCGCGGCGATCATCGTCATATTGGTGGTCGCCAAACCCTTCTGACCGGCCCAAACTCTTCTAACCGGCATTGACTATTCGGGCCCAAAAGCCTAATTGAAGCTCAAGCCCGTCCTGGGCGTGAGGCGCATTCCTCTTTTCAACGATAGCGCCATCGACCTTTCCATATCCAGCCGGCAGCTCTTTACGCCGGTACTCTATTTTCCAGCGGAACACGCACATGCATTTAAAAGACCTCAAGAACAAAAAACCCGCCGAACTCGTCTCGATGGCCGAAGAGCTCGAGATTGAGGGCGCCTCGACGCTGCGCAAGCAGGACCTGATGTTCGCCATCCTCAAGGAAATGGCAGAAGATGGCGAGCAGATCATCGGCGAAGGCACGATCGAGGTTCTTCCCGACAGTTTCGGTTTCCTGCGCTCACCCGAAGCCAATTATCTCGCCGGTCCCGACGATATCTACGTCTCACCCAATATGGTGCGCCAATATGGCTTGCGTACCGGTGACACCGTCGAAGGCGAAATCCGCGCGCCCAAAGATGGTGAGCGCTATTTCGCGCTGACCAAGGTGCTTCAGGTCAATTTTGAAGATCCTGACGCCGTCCGCCATCGCGTCAATTTCGACAACCTGACCCCGCTCTATCCCGACCAGAAGCTGACGCTCGACGCGACCGACCCTACAGTAAAGGACAAGTCGGCGCGCGTGATCGACATCATCAGCCCGCAGGGCAAGGGCCAGCGCGCTCTGATCGTGGCACCTCCGCGCACAGGTAAAACCGTACTGCTGCAGAATATCGCCAAGGCGATCACCGACAACCATCCTGAAGTCTTTCTGATCGTTCTCCTCATCGATGAACGCCCTGAAGAAGTCACCGACATGCAGCGCAGCGTGAAGGGTGAGGTTGTATCCTCTACCTTTGACGAACCCGCCACCCGCCACGTCCAGGTCGCCGAAATGGTGATCGAAAAGGCCAAGCGTCTGGTCGAGCACAAGCATGACGTCGTCATCCTGCTCGATTCGATCACCCGCCTCGGCCGCGCCTACAACACCGTTGTTCCGTCATCGGGCAAGGTGCTGACCGGCGGTGTCGATGCCAATGCCTTGCAGCGCCCGAAGCGCTTCTTCGGTGCCGCACGTAACATCGAAGAGGGCGGTTCGCTCTCGATCATCGCCACCGCGTTGATCGATACCGGCAGCCGCATGGACGAAGTGATCTTCGAAGAATTCAAGGGAACGGGTAACTCCGAAATCGTTCTCGACCGCAAGGTTGCGGACAAGCGCATCTTCCCGGCACTTGATGTCGGTAAGTCGGGCACCCGCAAGGAAGAGCTGCTGGTCGAAAAGGACAAGCTCACCAAGATGTGGGTGCTGCGCCGCATCTTGATGCAGATGGGCACCGTCGACGCGATGGAATTCCTGCTCGACAAGATGAAGGATTCGAAGACCAACGAGGATTTCTTCGACTCGATGAACCAGTAAGACAGCGCCCGCATGATAATCGAGCATGCGCTATTGCAGGTTCGGCCCGGCGAGGAAGCGGCATTTGAGGCGGCGATGGCCAAGGCCAGACCGCTGATAGCCGCATCGCCCGGTTTTCAGGGTATCGAGGTGAGGCCTGCCATTGAAAAGCCGGGGCTTTACCTGCTTCTGGTCCGCTGGGATTCGATTGCTCACCATCGCGATGGATTCCGCAAATCTGATCGCTATGCGCAATGGCGGGCCTTGCTCCATCCTTTCTATGACCCTATGCCAAGCGTCGACTATTTTGAGGATCCGTTGTGATTGAACTGTTTTTTGCCAGCGCCGCTGCCGTCCCTTCGCTGGGCGGACCCGCCGAAATCTGGGCGGCGATCGTCAAGGATTTTTCGAACATCGGTTCGCCCTCGGCTTTGTCCGCGTTCCTGCAGGTGTTGATGATCGACATCGTGCTGGCGGGTGACAATGCCATCGTCGTCGGCGCGCTTGCGGCCGGCCTGCCTGCTGACCAGCGCAAGAAGGTGATTGCTATCGGTGTGATTGCCGCGCTGGTGCTGCGCGTTGCCTTTGCCCTGATGGTCACATGGTTGTTGGGCATCGTCGGTTTGATCTTTGCAGGCGGTGTGCTGCTGCTTTGGGTGGCGTGGCGCATGTATCGCGATATCGGCGCCGACCACGGTACCGATTCCCCCGGCTCGCCTGAAATCACCGGTGACGAGGATTCAGGCATCAAGTCGGCCAAGAGTTTCGTTGGTGCTGCCTGGGCGGTCGCCATTGCCGACGTATCGATGAGCCTCGACAATGTGCTTGCGGTCGCGGGTGCGGCCAAGGATCATCCGGGTATCATGATAGTCGGCCTGATTTTCGCGGTTGCGCTGATGGGGATCGCAGCCAACATCATTGCCAAATATATCGAACGCTATCGTTGGATCGCGTGGATTGGCTTGGCGGTCATCGTCTATGTTGCGGCCAAGATGATCTATGACGGCTGGGTCGACCCGCAACTGGGCCTTGGCAAGTTCATCGCGCCGATGATTGGCGGTTAAGAACATTTGATGGCGGACCCTTGGACCGAGCAACCGGTACTCGAGGGCCGCCATGTTTTGCTGCGACCTATGGTCCGTGGCG
>JAGNSY010000175.1 GCA_017987825.1 Sphingorhabdus sp.
CTCGGCAACCACATCCCCGACTGGCTCCGCCTCACCGCTGAGGGCCGCTTGCGCGAAGCCTATGAGCTGTCAAACCTGACCAGCAGCATGCCCGAAATCTGCGGCCGCATCTGCCCGCAAGACCGCCTCTGCGAGGGCAATTGCGTGATCGAATTTTCAGGCCACGGCGCTGTCACCATCGGCTCGGTCGAAAAATACATCACCGACACCGCCTGGGCCGAAGGCTGGGTCGAACCTATCGAAGTCGGCCCTGCGCGCGGCCAATCGGTCGGGATCATCGGCGCCGGCCCCGGCGGACTGACTGCAGCCGAGCAGCTGCGCATCGCGGGCTATGACGTGCATGTCTATGACCGCAACGACCGGATGGGCGGCTTGCTCACCTATGGTATCCCCGGCTTCAAGCTGGAAAAAGACGTCGTGATGCGCCGCATCGACCGGCTGGCCGAAGGCGGCGTCGTCTTCCACGCAAATTTCGAGGTTGGGCGCGATGCGTCACTCGATGAATTGCGTGCGAAACATGACAGCATCCTGATCGCGACCGGCGTTTACAAGGCGCGCGACATCAAGACACCCGGCGTCGGCCTTTCGGGCATCCACGCTGCGCTCGATTATTTGACTGCGTCCAACCGCAAGGGATTTGGCGACACGGTGGCAGAATTCGACGACGGAACGCTGAATGCCGAGGGCAAGAATGTCGTCGTCATCGGCGGCGGCGATACCGCTATGGACTGCGTCCGCACCGCGATCCGCCAAGGGGCAAAGTCGGTCAAATGCCTCTACCGCCGCGACCGCGACAATATGCCGGGTTCGCAGCGCGAAGTCGCCAATGCCGAAGAGGAAGGCGTCGAGTTTGTCTGGCTCTCCGCGCCCAAGGCGTTTGATGGCGAGGATGCCGTCGAAAAGGTACATGTATCCAAGATGCGCCTCGGCGCACCCGACGCCAGCGGTCGCCGCGCGCCGGAGGAGGATCCGGAAGGCGATTTCACGCTGAATTCTGACATGGTCATCATGGCGCTCGGTTTCGAACCCGAAGACCTGCCCAACCTGTTCGGTTCCCCTGACCTCAACGTCACCCGCTGGGGCACAATCCGTGCCGATCATGTCACCGGCATGACCAACCTGCCCGGCGTGTTTGCCGTCGGCGATATCGTCCGCGGCGCCAGCCTTGTCGTCTGGGCGATCAAGGATGGCCGCGATGTGGTCGAACATATGCACCACTGGATGCAAAGCCATAAAGCAAAAGAAAAGGTTGCGGCATGACCAACCACCTCCCCACCCCCGAACACGCCCGCCTAGCCCGCGAAGGCATGTATTATCCCGAAACCGAGCGCGACGCCTGCGGCGTCGGCCTGATAGCGGCCACCGATGGCAAGCCTTCGCGCCGGGTGGTCGCAGCCGGGATCGAGGCGCTGAAGGCTGTCTGGCATCGCGGTGCGGTCGATGCCGATGGAAAGACCGGCGATGGCGCTGGCCTTCATGTCGACCTGCCCGTGCGCTTCTTCGACGATGCGATCACCGCTGCGGGTCACAAGCCGCAACCGAACCGGCTTGCGGTCGGCATGGTCTTCCTGCCGCGCACTGACTTGGGCGCTCAGGAGGCGTGCCGCACGATCGTCGAAGCTGAGATCATCGAGGCGGGTTACACCATTTATGGCTGGCGGCAGGTGCCGGTTGATGTCTCAGTGATCGGCGAAAAGGCACAGCGCACACGGCCCGAGATCGAGCAGATCATGATCGCCGGTCCAATGCCCGATGAAGTTGATGCGGTCGAATTCGAAAAGAACCTTTATCTCGTCCGCCGCCGGATCGAGAAGAAGGTGATCGCTGCGCAAATCCGCGACTTCTACATCTGCTCGCTGTCGTGCCGATCGATCGTTTATAAGGGGCTATTCCTCGCCGAGAGCCTGTCAATCTTCTACCCCGATTTGCAAGATGATCGCTTTGAAAGCCGCGTTGCGATTTTCCACCAGCGCTATTCGACCAACACCTTTCCGCAATGGTGGCTGGCACAACCCTTCCGCTCGCTAGCCCACAATGGTGAAATCAACACCATTCGTGGCAACCAGAACTGGATGAAGAGCCACGAAATCAAGATGGCCTCCATCGCGTTCGGCGACCATTCGGACGACATCAAGCCGGTGATCCCGGCAGGCGCATCCGATACAGGTGCGCTTGACGCGGTGTTCGAAACGCTGGTCCGTTCCGGCAAAGAAGCGCCGACGGCAAAGCTGATGCTGATCCCTGAAGCGTGGCAATCCAATCCCAGCCTGCCCGCCAACCATAAGGCGATGTACGAATATATGGCGAGCGTCATGGAGCCATGGGACGGCCCTGCCGCACTTGCGATGACCGATGGACATTGGGCGGTGGCAGGTGTCGACCGCAACGCGTTGCGCCCTTTGCGCTACAGCCGGACCAATGACGGCCTTCTCATCATCGGTTCCGAAACCGGCATGGTCGTCGTTCCCGAAAACACCATCGTCGAAAAGGGCCGCCTTGGCCCCGGCCAGATGATCGCGGTCAACCTCGACGAGGGCAAGCTCTATCGCGATGACGAGCTTAAGGATCGGGTTGCTGCGGAGCAGGATTATGCCGCGCTCGTTGGCGGCTTCCGCAGCATAGGCGACCTCCCCGATGGCAAGGATGCGTCGCTCGACTGGGCTCGTTCCGAGCTGACGCGGCGGCAGGTAGCGGCAGGGATGACGCTCGAGGATATGGAAATGATCCTCTCCCCCATGGTTGAGGATGCCAAGGAAGCCGTCGGGTCGATGGGCGACGATACTCCACTGGCGGTGATTTCGGACAAGCCGCGCATCATCAGCCAGTTCTTCCGCCAGAATTTCAGTCAGGTGACCAACCCGCCAATCGATTCCCTGCGCGAACGGCATGTGATGAGCCTGAAGACGCGCTTTTCAAACCTTGCTAACATTCTCGACGAGACCGGGCAGAATAGCGACGTTCTCGTCCTCGAAAGCCCGGTGCTCACCAATGCAGAATGGGGACGCTTGAAGGCCGCATTCGGCAAGGCCGCGGCCGAGATCGATTGCACCTATCCGGTTGCCGAAGGGCAAACCGGGCTGCGCGCGGCCATCCGCCGCATTCGTGAGAATGCCGAGGCCGCTGTGCGTTCAGGCCAGACCGAGCTCTTCCTGACCGACATCACCATTGATGCAGAGCACATTGCCATTCCGATGGTGTTGGCCGCCGCCGCCGTCCACACCCACCTCGTCCGTGCGGGACTGCGAAGCTACGCCTCGGTCAATGTGCGTTCGGCTGAATGCCTCGATACGCATTATTTCGCGGTTCTGATAGGTGTCGGTGCGACCACAGTGAACGCTTATCTGGCCGAAATGTCGGTTGCAGATCGACATGCCCGCGGACTGTTTGGCGAGATGTCACTCGAAGCTGCGGTCGAAAATTACCGCACCGCGATCAATGAGGGCCTGCTCAAGATCATGTCGAAAATGGGGATCGCTGTGATTTCCAGCTATCGCGGCGGTTATAATTTCGAAGCGGTCGGCTTGAGCCGTGCGCTGGTCAATGATTTCTTCCCCGGCATGCCGAACAAGATTTCGGGCGAAGGCTATCATTCGCTGTTCGTCAACGCCCGCGACCGGCACAGCGATGCATTCGACAGCGCCGTCGCCCGCCTGCCGATTGGTGGCTTCTACAAGCAACGCAAAGATGGTGAGGCGCATGCCTATTCGGCGGGCCTGATGCACCTGCTGCAGAGCTCGGTCGCTAAGGACAGCTATTCAACCTATCTGCAATTTTCCGCAGGCGTCCGCGAATTGCCGCCAATCTATTTGCGTGACCTGATGGAATTCAACTTCCCCAAAGATGGCGTACCGCTCGACGAGGTGGAGGCGATCACCGAGATCCGCAAACGCTTCGTGACCCCTGGCATGTCGCTCGGCGCACTATCGCCCGAAGCGCATGAAACGCTCGCTATCGCGATGAACCGCATCGGCGCCAAGGCGGTATCCGGCGAAGGCGGCGAGGACAGCAAGCGCTTCACCCCTTATGAAAATGGCGACAATGCCAACAGCGTGATCAAGCAGATCGCCTCAGGCCGGTTTGGCGTCACCGCCGAATATCTGGGCGCATGCGAGGAAATCGAGATCAAGGTCGCACAAGGTGCCAAGCCCGGCG
>JAGNSY010000029.1:0-3992 GCA_017987825.1 Sphingorhabdus sp.
CCGTGCGCCATCCGGTCGCCATCAAGCGCGCCAGCATAAGAGGGCATGGCCGCCAGCCAGCAGATGCCGAGCTGGACGACCTCTCGGTCTATGGCTGCCGCATTTCGGTCGATGGTGAGTTCAAGACCGGCGAGCGACTGTGGCTGCGCTTCGCGGGTGGCAAAGCGATTGCGGCCAGCACCGTCTGGTGCGACGGCGGCAAACTGGGCTGCCGCTTTGACGAACCGCTTGAGCGTGATGTCTTCCGGTCGCTGACGCTGGTCTTTGATTGAGCGCTAATTGCGCTCAATCCAGATCCCACGCCCTTTCGCCGTGGTTTGAAATATCGAGCCCGTCGCGTTCCTGCTCTTCGCTGACCCGCATCGGGATCACCATCGCAACCATATAGCCGATAATCAGTGTCACGACGGCGGAATAGACGCCCACAATGCCGACGCCCTTGATCTGCGCCCACAACTGGCTGCCCATTGCCATTCCTTCTGCATAGCCATTGCCGCCAAAGGTTGGTGCGACCAGGATCGCAAGCAGGATCGAACCCATGATCCCGCCCACGCCATGCACCGCGAATACATCGAGTGAGTCGTCGATCTGCAATTTGCCTTTGACCAGATGCACGGCGTAAAAGCAGACCACGCCTGCGAGCACGCCAAGGATGATGGCACCGAGCGGTCCGACCGAACCAGATGCGGGCGTTATGGTTGCAAGGCCTGCGACTGCGCCGGTCGCAAAGCCGACGGCTGTTGCCTTGCCGACCTTGATCTTCTCCAGCAGCATCCAGACCAGCGCAGCCACTGACGCGGCCAAATGGGTGACGATGATCGCGGTTGCCGCGCCGTCGTCATTCGCGGCAAGTGCCGAGCCACCATTGAAGCCGAACCAGCCGACCCAAAGCAGACCCGCACCCGCGACGGTCAACGCAGGGCTGTGCGGCAGCATGAGGGTGCGGGGAAAGCCGATGCGCTTGCCGAGCATCAAGGCAACGACCAGTGCCGAAACACCAGCGGTCGTGTGCACCACGATGCCACCAGCAAAGTCGATCACGCCCTGATTGGCCAGGAAGCCGTTGCCCCAAACCCAGCGAGCGACGGGGACATAGACCAAAAGGCTCCAGAGCGCGCTGAACGCCACGACCCAGCCAAAGCGCGCACGTTCAACCCAAGCGCCGACGATCAGGGCAGGAGTGATGATCGCAAAGGTCATCTGGAACAGGCCGAACACCAACTCGCCAATCGTCTGCCCGTCGCGCATCGCAAACATATTGGCGAACATCATATTTTGCAGATTGCCGATCACCGTGCCTTCGGATGCCGAGAAGGCAAGGCTGTACCCGATCACGATCCACAGCAGCGACGTGATTGCCGCAATCGCACCGCACTGGATCAGCACGGAAAGGAAGTTCTTGGTGCGCACCAGCCCGCCGTAAAAGAGCGCGAGGCCCGGCAGCGTCATCATCAAGACCAGTGCCGACGACGTCAGAATCCAGGCCGTATCGCCACTGTCGGGGACGGCTTCTGCCACGACATCCTGCGCGAACCCGGCGGATGCAAACAACAATGTGCTGAAAAATGCAGCAATCTTGAACGAACCGCGCACGGCAAACCTCCCCGATATGTCGTTATTTTGGGCAGGTCTCTAAGCCAGAGGGTGGGCGCTCGCAATTGCTAATTGCGCGAATGCGGGCTTTGTCGACAGGAAATTACGCCCAGCCTTCAAGCACCTGATCGGGCGGGCGGTGGCCGTCCGAGAATATCCGGATATTGGCGATGACCTTTTCGCCCGACGCTTCGCGTCCTTCGAAAGTGGCGCTGCCCAGATGCGGCAACAGCACGACATTGGGTATCGCTAGAAAACGCGGGTCGATGGCTGGTTCGTGATTATAGACATCAAGCCCCGCACCCGCGATCCGCCCGCGCTGCAAGGCTTCGATCAGCGCGTCCTCGTCGACCAGTTCGCCGCGTGAACTGTTGATCAGATAGGCGTCGCGCTTCATCAGCCCGATGCGTTCGCGGCTCATCAACTTGTCGGTTTCGGCGGTCAATGGGCAGTGCAGCGTGATGATGTCACTTTTGGCGATCAATCGGTCGAGGTCGGGCTCAAAAGTGATGCCCATTTCATCCTCGATACTCGCAGGCAGGCGGTGGCGTTTGTTATAGACGATGTTGAGCCCGAACGCGCGCGCGCGGAGGGCAACCGCCTCACCGATGCGACCAAAGCCGATGATCCCCAGCGTCTTCCCGCCAATCCGGTGACCGAGCATGCCAGACGGCGTCCAGCCCTGCCATTCGCCCGAGCGCATCAGGCGATGGCCTTCCCCCAACCGGCGCGGGACATTGAGGATCAACGCCATCGTCAGGTCGGCGGTATCGTCGGTGAACACACCGGGCGTGTTCGTAACGAGGATGCCCTTCGCTTTGGCCGCGGCCAGATCGATATGGTTCACACCCGCACCGAAATTGGCGAACATTTTGAGCGACGCCGGTGCTTTGGCGATCAAGTCCGCATCAATGCGATCAGTGACGGTCGGCACCAATATGTCGGCATCTTGCATCAGTTCTACGATTTCATCCGCCGACATCGGGTGATCGTCGGCGTTGAAACGGCAATCGAACAGTTCAGCCATGCGCGCTTCGATCTGCGGCAAAAGTTTGCGGGTGACGGCGACGCGCGGGCGTTCGATGCGTTGAAACTGGGTCATGCAGACAACCCTATGGCGCGAAGAAAGGCGACGTCAAGCTATCACCCTTGAACTGTCGGCACAGCTTACACTATAGGGGAGGGATTGGGGCGGCAGGTTGCTGGAATATATGCAAAATATCGTAAAATCCTTGATTGTTGTTGCTTTGGTTGTCGCAGGGGGCGGTGCATCGGCGCAAACAACAAAAAAGACACCTTATTGGGCGTCGATTGACGAACCCGAAGCGCGGACGCGGACTGGCCCAAGCACGGAATTTCCGGTCAAATGGGTTTACAAACGACAATATTTGCCTGTGAAAGTTGTCTCGGTGCATGAGGTCTGGCGCAAGGTTGAGGATCCCGACGGCGATCAGGGCTGGATGCATGTGCGCTTGCTGAGCCCGGACCGCACGGCAATCGTCACAGCACCCGGTGTTTCCGATTTGCGCGATGCACCCGCCGCGACTGCGCGAATTTCATGGCGGGTGGAAAAAGGTGTCGTCGGTCGCATCGACGATTGCCAGAAGGGCTGGTGCCGCCTCGATATAGCGGGGAGAGTTGGCTATATCGAGACAGACCGCATCTGGGGTGAGGAACTACCCTAGATTGTAATCGGGCGCGGTTGCGACACTTCGTCGACTGTTGCGCGGGGCCGGTTCACAACTTCGTCGAACCGTTGCCGATATTTCGGATGCTCGGTTCCCATCCACTTGTCCCACCAAGTGAAATAGAGACCGTAATTGGTATTGAACCCGCCATTGTGGTGCAGGTCATGATGCACCGTGGTGTTGATCCAGCGTGTGAGTGGCGTTGAAAGCCACCAGCGCGGGAAAAATTCAAAGCCTGCATGGCCCATCGCGTTGCGGATGATCTGGAAATTCAGCCATGTGAACATTACCCAGCCGGGCGTGGGCACGAAGAATTGCCAGATCGGTACGAAGAGGAACATGACAAAGGCTTCGGGAACGGCAAAGCTATAGGCTGCCCAAGGCGTAGGTGTAATCGAGCGATGGTGCGCGCGGTGGAATGTCTTGAACAGCTTCGGATGGTGCATCATCCGGTGTGCCCAATAGAAGTAGGCATCATGGGCGATCACAATTCCAGCAAGGATCAGCAGGTCGACACCCCAGCCGAAACTGCCATCGAATTTCTGAAAAATGCCGTTCTGCGTTCCCCAAATCAGGAAGGCCGCACCAAAGGTGTAAACCAATGCCGATTGGAGCGATTGCAGGAACTCGCGGCCTTTCTCTTCCATTGTCGATTCGCGCGCTTGTATCTTGCGCGCTTTCAAACTTGTCCGACGGAGCATCCAGACGATC
>JAGNSY010000029.1:4092-15476 GCA_017987825.1 Sphingorhabdus sp.
GCCACTGCGGCGACAAGGCGAGGGCGGATTTTGCGCCGAGCTTCGATCAAGTCTCCCTCTCGACTTCGCCAGACTTCCCATAGCGCCGCTGCTGCGAAAGCAAGCATGGCCACGCGGAAGAGTACCCCCGATACATCGTTGATAATGCCGCCATGTTCGAAGGTGTTGATCATGATGAGAGAGTTTATCAAAGACGCCACAACCCAGCCGATACTGGCCAGGCTAACCCGCTTCTCATCGTTGAACCAAGCCTTCGCAAATAACCAGAAAAGCCCTGGTGTTGCTTGAGCGGCCATCGCAAATGTCAAAATCAATGGTTCTGGTGCACCTCTCAATCCGCTGGTGACCAGAAGATAGCTGGCGATTGCGAAGTTCATCAGCACAGCCAGCCGCGCCGCCAGTTCGCTGCGGTGGTCGCGGATCAATATCCAGCTCCACAACAAAAGCAGCGAAAGCGCGCCGCCACGCCCCAGCAGATCGATATGTTCATAGGCTGACATCGCTCGTTGCTCTCACACCATAGTGAGAGCGGCAAGCCGATTTCGAAATCGGCTAGGCAGGGGCACGTTGAAATAGCGTTTAGACAAAATTTGATATGTGCTGTTACACGGGGTCTCGAAAGGACTGAAAACGCGTGCCTGATTATACTGCCATCAAGTTGCTCGGCATTGCCGGTGTGCTGTCCTACGCGACGGCACGTTTGGCGACCAAGGCAGGCATAATCGGCTATAGCCGCTATACATTGGTGGCGGTGCCGGTGGACGGGATGCCCAAAATGCCCAGAGGGTTTCGGGTTGAACCGATTTCGCCAGAGGCGCTGTCGCAGTTTACTATCGACGCTAATGCCGAAGAGCAGGCACGCCGGTTCGCACAAGGTCTGACCTGTCTGGCTGCCTATAACGCCCACGGCGAATTTGTCGGCGTGACATGGGTCGGAACCGGTCCGTTCGATGAAAGCATGGTGCATCTGCGCTTCGTCGTTCCCGAGACCGCGATTTGGGATACCGGCCTTTGGATACATCCCGAGCATCGGCTCGGGCGATCGTTTGCAGCGCTGTGGGCAGGTACAGCTGAGTGGATGCAGGCGCGAGGCCGGATCTGGTCGATGAGCTGGATTGCAGACTATAATCTGCCTTCGCTGTTGTCGCACCGGCGGATGCAATCGGCAACGGTCGGGCATATCACCACAGTCCGATTTTTCCGCTGGCAGTATATGGCGGAAGGCGTGCCAAAATTCGTCCGGATCGATCAAGGCGTGCCGCCAGAAATGCATATGCCACTGCCGGCATCTTCGTTGGCACTCGCCTGATTTGGGCAAGACTCTGCACGCGGGCGCTGCTATCCGTCCGGCATGTCAGACCACAAGCATCTCTACCTCGTTGACGGTTCCGCCTATATCTTCCGCGCTTATTACAGCCTGCCGCCGCTGACGAATCCGGCGGGCGTGCCGGTGGGTGCCGTTGCAGGCTATTCGAACATGCTGTGGAAGCTCGCCAGCGACCTGCATGCCGCTGATGGGCCAACCCACATGGCGGTCGTGCTCGACAAGGCAGGCACCAGTTTCCGCAACGAGATTTACGACCAGTATAAAGCCAACCGCCCACCTGCTCCCGAAGATCTGCGTCCGCAATTCCCGCTGATCCGCGACGCCACGCTCGCCTTCTCGCTGCCGATGGTAGAGGAAGAGAATGTCGAAGCGGACGACATGATCGCGAGTTACACCAAGGCGGCGCGCGCGCAGGGCTGGGACGTGTCGATCATCTCCTCGGACAAGGACCTGATGCAGCTGGTTGGCGACGGTGTCGACATGTTCGACACGATGAAGGACAAGCGCATCGGGCGTGACGAGGTTTTCGAGAAATTCGGGGTAGGGCCCGAACTGGTCGGTGATGTCCTCGCGCTGATGGGGGACAGTTCGGACAATGTCCCCGGCGTTCCTGGCATTGGCCCCAAGACCGCAACCAAACTGATAACCGAATTTGGTAATCTGGAAGCAGTGCTCGCGGCCGCGCCCGATATGAAACCGTCAAAGATGCGCGACAATTTGATCGAGCATGCCGAACTGGCGCGGCTTTCCAAGGTGCTGGTGACGCTGAAGGAAGATTGCCCGCTGCCGATTGCATTGGAAGATATGGCGTTGGGGCCGATCCCCGAAGAGCCGCTGCGGCCCTTCCTTGAGGAGCATGGCTTCCGCTCCTTGCTCAACCGTATTGGCAAGACCAGCGACACGGCCTCAGCAAACAAGGCGATTGCCGGCCAACCCAAGGCTGAGCGTAAAGGCGACGGTGGAGGGGGGGCCATCGAAACAGGCAAAGCCGCAACGCCCGCGCCGATGCCGCCGATCGATGCTTCAACCTATGAATGTGTGACCACGCTCGACCGGCTCGATCATTGGATTGCAGAAGCCACCAAGGCCGGTGTGGTCGGCTTTGATACCGAGACAGACAGCCTTGAAGCTGTCACCGCGCGGCTGGTGGGTTTCAGTCTGGCGACTGCACCGGGTA
The DNA here is from genome assembly GCA_017987825.1 of Sphingorhabdus sp. GTDB lineage: Bacteria > Pseudomonadota > Alphaproteobacteria > Sphingomonadales > Sphingomonadaceae > Sphingorhabdus_B. The sequence continues at coordinate 6,597 of JAGNSY010000029.1, forward strand.
CAGCTTGTTATGTGCCGCTGGCGCATGGTGGGACCGATATGTTCGCCGAAAAGCCTGAGCAGATTCCGCTCGATGCCGCATTGGCCAGGTTGAAACCGCTGCTGGAGGATGCAAGCGTCCTAAAGGTCGGGCAGAACCTCAAATATGACATGTCGGTGCTGCGTCAGCACGGTCTCAGCATCGCGCCGTTCGACGACACAATGGTGATGAGCTTCGCGCTTGATGCGGGGCGGCAGGGGCACGGAATGGACGAACTTTCCGAACTGTGGCTTGGGCACAAACCGATCAGTTACAAATCGCTGACCGGCTCCGGCAAAAGCCAGATTGGCTTTGCCGAAGTGCCGCTGGTCGAGGCGACCAAATATGCCGCAGAAGACGCCGACGTCACGCTGCGGCTATGGCACCATCTGAAGCTGCGGCTGAGCCCTGAAAAGGTGACGCGCGTCTATGAACTGGTCGACCGGCCGTTAGTACCGGTGCTGAGCCAGATGGAATGCGCCGGGATAAAGGTCGATCGCACGGTGCTGGCGCGCCTCTCGACCGAATTTGCCGCGCAAATGGAGATACTCGAAAAGGAAATTCACGGGCTTGCCGGACAGCCCTTCACCATCGGTAGCCCGCAGCAATTGGGCGCGATCCTGTTCGACAAGCTGGGGCACAAGGGCGGCAAGAAAGGCAAATCGGGGCAATATTCGACCGACGTGACCGTGCTCGAGGATCTGGCCGGGCAGGGCGTCGAAATCGCGCGCAAGGTGCTCGACTGGCGGCAGCTGGCCAAGCTGAAATCAACCTATACCGACAGCTTGCAGGAACAGATCAACGCGAAAACCGGGCGGGTCCATACCAGCTATAGCCTGGTCGGCGCGCAGACCGGTCGTCTGGCCTCCACTGATCCCAATCTGCAGAATATCCCGATCCGCACCGAAACCGGGCGGCAGATACGCGATGCCTTTGTCGCCGAGCCCGGCAATGTCATCCTGTCCGCCGACTATAGTCAGATCGAGTTGCGGCTCGCCGCGCATATGGCCGATGTCGGGCCGCTGCGCGAAGCGTTCGAGCAGGGTGAGGATATCCATGCCCGCACAGCGCAGGAACTGTTTGGAGAGGTCAACCGTGACACGCGCGGGCGGGCCAAGACGATCAACTTCTCGATCCTCTATGGCATTTCGCGCTGGGGGCTAGCGAAGCGACTCGAGTCGACCTCGGAAGAGGCGCAGCAGTTGATCGACGCCTATTTCAAACGCTTCCCCGGCATCAGCGCCTATATCCAAGAAACGCTGGCAAGCGTAAAGGAGACTGGCTTCACGACGACCCTGTTCGGCCGCAAATGCTGGTTCCCGCGCATCACCTCGCAAAGCCAGGCCGAGCGACAGGGCAGCGAGCGCGCCGCGATCAACGCACCCATTCAGGGCACCAGCGCAGACATCATCAAACGCGCGATGGTGCGCATGGGGCCAGCTTTAATCGAAGCGGGTCTGCCGAATGTGAAGATGCTGCTGCAGGTGCATGACGAACTGGTGTTCGAACTGCCCGAGGGCGATGTTGCGGCGGCGAGCAAGGTGATCGAAGCCGTGATGGCTGGAGCGGCAGAGCCGCTGGTCAAGCTCTCGGTTCCGCTGGGCGTCGAGATCGGTACGGGGCCAAGCTGGGGCGCGGCGCATTAAGGACGCTACCGTCCTTTTCCCGTGTCGCACGATAGGGTTGTGATCCCCACCTTATGGACATGAAAATATTCAAAACCGCTTTAGTCGTCGCCACCGCTCTGGTGCTGGCCGGTTGTTCAACATTTGAGGCTGGCCCGGTTGGCAATCGTGCCGTTCCCGAACCTGGGAAGCCTGTCGATGTCGATCGCTATCTGGGGCGCTGGTATGAGCTTGCCCGCTATGAAGCGGGATTCCAGAAGGATTGTGAAGGCGTCACCGCCGATTACAGCCTGACGGCACCCGGACGGATCAGAGTGATCAACACTTGCCTGCAGGGATCGCTCCAGGGCAAAAGCAAGCAGGCCAACGGTCAGGCCAAGGTCGTCGAAGGCAGCCAGAACGCCAAATTGCGTGTCTCTTTCTTCGGTCCATTTTATGGCGATTATTGGGTGCTCGACCATGCCGAGGACTATAGCTGGTCAATCGTCGGTGAACCGAGCGGGCGCTATCTGTGGCTGCTGCATAGGCAACCCAATCCCGGTGCGACGACACTCGCCCGCATGAAAGTGCGCGCCGCCGAACTGGGATATGATGTCGGGTTGCTCAGGATAACCCAGCAACCCGCCAGCTAAACCGGCTTATTTGCGGATATTGACGAGACCGGCGGTTTTCCCGTCTTTCTCGGTCAGTTCGATAGTGAAGGCTTCGCCGTCTTTGGTGGTTCCGGTTAGCTTGGCCGCATCGCCGCTGGCCTTGATCGATTCTTTGGCAAACTGATCCTTGAACCAGTCGCTGACCTTTGTGGGATCGGCGGGAGAGGTGAAGCCGATGCGGACATCGGTTTGCTCATCCTTACCGCCCTTTTTATTGGCTGTAATATTGACCGTATCGACGGTCGAGCCCGGATAGAGGTTTACTCCGTCAATATCGAAATTGCTGTCGTCGAGCAGTTTTTTGGGCAGCCGGATATTGGTGTCGAAACCCGGCACCTTGAAGCCGACATTGCCTGTTTTGCCGTCTGCGGTGATCTTGACGGACGAGCCCTTTTCGGTTGTTGCATCAATATTGATGGTCGTGCCTTCCTCGGGCTCGTCCTTGCTGCTGCAAGCGGCGATGCCGAGGGCGAGGGGCAGAGCGAGTAAGGCATATTTCATTGGACATATCTCCATGTGTATTATCAATATAATACAGCAAAAGGGTAGCGTCAAGATCGGTTCGTCGCACAAACGCCGTTAACGTGATTGACAGCGACGTTAACAATGACGCAATTTTACGCATGGTGGCTCTAACCAGCGACGCGTGTCGCGTGAATTCAGAGGGATGCACATGCCACGGACGACAACCGGCTTATATCCAAGCGATCGGAAATGGGAATTGGAGGGCAACGGACAGCCGCATCCCGGCGTTCTCGTCGGCGGCCCCGCCGCACGTGCCAAGCAGATCGAATATAGCATACTTGCGGTGCTGCAGGTTGGCGGCGCTATGGCGGCGATCTGGTGGATGTTTACGCAGCCCAGCGGCTGGATCGAATGGTCCGCCTTCATTTCGGGCTATCTGATCATCAACTATGGCCTTTCCTGCGGCTTTCACCGTTATTTCACCCATCGCTCATTCGAAACCTCGACATGGATGCGCTATTTGATCGGCATTTGCGGGCAGATGGCCTGTCAGGGGTCGGTCAAGAAATGGGCTGCCGATCATCGCAGGCACCACGCCTTTTCCGATGAAGTCGGTGACATCCACAGCCCGCATATCGACGGGCATGGCCGCAAGATGGGCCCAGTCAAAGGGCTGCTGATCGGGCATCTCGGCTGGCTGTGGGACAATGCGCACACCGATATGCGGCTATATGGCAAAGGGCTGGTCGGCGATCCGGTTGTCGAGTTCTGCCACAAGACACGTTGGTTCTGGGTGGCGTTTTCGCTGGTCATTCTGCCCACAGGCTGGGCGCTGGCCTTTGGTGGTCCCGAACATGTCGTGGGCACGGTGCTCATTGGCGGCTTCCTGCGCACCTTCATCTTCTTGAATGGCGTGATGGGCACCAACAGTCTGGCGCATTATTTCGGTTATCGCCGCTATCATGATGTTGGAAAAGCGACCAATAACTGGTTCATTTCCATACTGACTTTGGGTGATGGCTGGCACAATAACCACCATGCCCAGCCGCGCGCGGCGAGCAACCATGTCAGCTGGTGGGAACTGGATTTCAACGGCTGGACCATCGAGACATTGGGCAAGCTAGGATTGGTCTGGAATGTGCAAAAGCGCGATAAAAACCGCGCTGCAGGCCATCCGGATCCGCATCAACTGGAAGGCAAACCGATTATGACGTTCGCCGAAACCGAAAAGGCCGACCAAGCGGTTTCCTAACCCCGTTTGCGTTCCTGCTTGTAGGTACCGAGCAGGCGCACCTTGTTACAATGGAAGGCAAGCTCCTCGAGCGCACGGTCGACTGCCGGGTTGCCGGGTGCGCCTTCGATATCGGCGAAGAACTCGGTCGCGGCAAAGCTCGCGTCGTTATAATAGCTCTCCAGTTTCGTCATATTGACGCCATTGGTCGCGAAACCGCCCATTGCCTTGTAGAGCGCGGCAGGGATGTTTTTCACCTCGAAGATGAATGTGGTCATCAAAGTGCCATCGTCGGCGTTTGGAATCGCGGGGTCGCGGGAGAGGACCACGAAACGTGTGGTGTTGCGGTCATCATCCTCGATGCCTTCCTGGATCATCTCCAGACCGTAAATGCCCGCTGCAATCGGCGGTGCGACGGCGGCCGCGCCTTCGTCGTCGCTGTCTGCCACAAAGGCAGCGGCTGCCGCCGTATCGGCATAGGCGATTGGCGTGATTCCGTTTGCGCGCAGATAGTGGCGGCATTGGCCGAGAGCTTGGGGGTGGCTCATCGCGGTGGTCAGCTTGGCATCGGCATGCTTTGCCATCAGACAATGGCGGATGCGCATGAAATGCTCCCCAATGATCGAAAGCCCGCTTTCAGGCAGCAGGAAATGGATATCGGCAACACGCCCGTGCAGCGAATTTTCAATGGGGATCACGGCGCGCGCGGCACGCCCTTCTTTTACCGCATCGATCGCGTCTTCGAATGAAAAGCAGGGCACCGGCAAGCAATCGGGGTCGACTTCGAGCGCGGCCAGATGCGAGTTGGCGCCGGGCGCACCCTGAAAGGAAACCGCACGCGCGGGGTCGGCTGCGGCGGCCTTGGTCATTTCCTCGACGCGGGCGAGGGCGCTCTTGGGGAAGCTCTCCATATCGGGGCTGGCCGATAGGGCAGTCAAAAGGCGTGGGCAAGCGGGATTTGGCCTATTGCACCGTCCAGCATAGCAAACTAGAGGGGCGAGGGGAATCAACCGGCCCCGCGCGCTTGTGCGGGCCATAGCGAATATTCAGGGCGTTTCATCATGGCAGATCGCAACAACACCATCGCAGGCTGGGCCTTGGCAGCGGGCATTGCCGCTCTCGGTTCGTCGATCCTTTTCGGCAAGATCATTCACAGCGAAGTGCCCGGTGAAGGCAAACAGGGCTATGTGATCCAGGGCGTCGAAAGCGGCGAAGGCGGCGGTGCTGCCGAAGTTCCGCTCGCTACTCTGCTTGCAACCGCCGATCCCGCCAAGGGCGAAGCGATCTTTGCCAAGTGCAAGGCTTGCCACACGATCAATCAAGGTGGCGCCAATGGCGTTGGCCCCAATCTCTATGCCACTATGGGTAAGGCGCATGGCCATGTTGCCGGTTTCGCCTATTCGGACGCGCTGAAGAGCGTTCCGGGCAATTGGGATTGGGAGGGCATGAACAAATGGCTCGCCAACCCGAAAAAATATGCGCCGGGCACCAAGATGAGCTTTGCCGGTCTTGGCAATCCCGAAGAGCGCGCCGCCTTGTTGCTCTACCTCAATGCGCAGGGTTCGAATCTGCCGCTGCCTGCGGCTCCTGCTGCTGAAGCTGCGCCTGCAGAGGGCGCTGCCCCGGCAGAAGGTGGAGACGCAGCTGCCGCCGCACCGGCTGACGCCGCTGCCAAAGAGCCTGCCGCCGCTCCAGCCAAATAAACAGGGAGCAGATTATATGCGCAAATTTGTGATAATCGCGCCGGCGCTGTTCGCGCTGGCTGCTTGCGGTGGTTCGGAGCAGAGCGAAACCGCCGCGCCAGAAGCTGAAACTGCTACTGAAGCCGTTGAAGCTGCACCTGCCGCAACAGCCGAAGTTTCTGGCGAGAAAAGCTTCGCCAAATGCGCTGCCTGCCACAAGGTTGAAAAGGGCGCGCCCAATGGCGTCGGCCCGAACCTGCACGGCATAGTCGGCAAGGCCATCGCTTCGGCTGAAGGCTTCAACTATTCCCCCGCGATGAAGGCGAAGGGCGGCAATTGGGATGAGGCGACACTCGACGCCTATCTCGAAAATCCGCGCAAGGTCGTACCCGGTACCAAAATGGCCTTTGCCGGCATCAACAATGCCGAAGAACGCAAAGCGCTTATCAGCTGGCTCAAAGAGCAGAAGTAAGCTTTAAAAGTCGCCCCGGCCTGCGCCGGGGTGACGATCATTCAATCACACGCCTCAAGCTCGTAAAAGATAGAGATTTCGCGCCAGGCGTCTTCGGCCGTTTCGACAAACTGGAACAGGTCGAGGTCCTTGGGGCTGATCACGCCTTCGAGCATCAGCTCCTCGAAATTGATCACCCGCTCCCAGAATGCCTTGCCGAACAGCAGGATCGGCATCGGCTCGATCTTGCCGGTCTGGACGAGCGTCAGCAGTTCGAAAAATTCGTCGAAGGTGCCAAATCCGCCCGGGAATACCGCAACAGCGCGGGCGCGGAGCAGGAAGTGCATCTTGCGCAGCGCGAAATAGTGGAACTGGAAACTCAGGTCCGGGGTTACATATTCATTCGGCGCCTGTTCGTGCGGCAGGACGATGTTTAGGCCGATCGTGTCGGCACCGACATCGCGGGCACCACGATTGGCGGCCTCCATGATCGATGGGCCGCCGCCAGAGCAGACGACGAAGTGGCGATTGCCATCCTCATCCTTGATCCCGCAACTGCTCGCCAGCTGGCCGAGCTTTCTGGCTTCGTCATAATAATGCGAATTGGCCTTGAGGCGCTCGGCAATGGTACGGCTCCGATCATCGGTCGCCGCAGCCAACAGCGCATCGGCTTTATCAGGCGAGGGGATACGCGCCGAACCATAAACGACCAGCGTTGACGCCACCTTGGCCTCGTCAAGCAGCATTTCGGGTTTGAGCAATTCGAGCTGGAAACGCACAGGGCGCAATTCTTCGCGGAGCAGGAATTCATTGTCCTGAAATGCCAGTTTATAGGATTTGCTCTGCGTCTGCAGGGTTTGGGGAGTCAGGTCCTTGGCAAATTTGGCTTCTTGTTTCGCTTTGTAGAAGCGACGGTCTTTCAAGTCTTTTTGTGTCATGCTAGCCTGATAGACGATTGGCGGCGAATAGCCACCCCTCAGCGGCAATAGGCACTGCCATCCTTCATCGATTGTGCCATGTCGAAATGGAGGTGATTGGCGTGCGCGGCGTTGTAATCCGGCCCCAATACTGTGCCAAAACGCTTGCACGCGGATTGGTGGAGCCGCCGCAGGAAAGCGCGCTCGTCGGGCTTTCCATTCCAGCCGCTGAGTACCGAAATGCGGCGCCCATCCTTGAGGATGAAGGCGGAGACGTCAACTGCGTTGCCAAAGGCGTGCTGCGACAGCCGCCCGCTGCGCCCGCCATTGATGTTGCGGCAATTATATGTGCCCATCGTTTCAATGCGAACAACGTCGCTACCCAGATAGGCCTTGGCTGCGGGCGCGACGGCATGTTTGGCCCATGCGGTGAAATTGGCGGCCAGCGGACAGGTCATGGCACCCAGATTGGTCGTCTCCGTTCCGAATGACATAAGCTTGACGGTGTCGATTGTCTGGCATTCGCCTGTAAAGCTCTGATTAGGCAGGGGGGTAAAGCGGACATTGGCTGCCTTTAGCGTCGACAGACACTGACGCGCCGGTTCGCTGCGGAAAACATCATTGTCGCGACGCACCACCTCGCGCTCGGAACGCCCGACGCAAGCGGTGACCAGAAGAGCGAGGAGCAGGATAGATGCGCTACGTGCCATATGTAATAAAATGTAAGCTGGATGGTTAACAGGCGGTAAACGCGGCAATCGGTTGACCGCAAAACCAGACGCGGCTACCCGACAATTAATGCGAACGATTCTCAATAATAAACGGGCTTTTTGGCTGCTGCTGTCTTTGCCCGCCATCTTTCTGCTTAGCGGCTGGTCGCAGGGCCGTATCGACAGCATGGATATGCTGCACCCGACGGGTGAATGGTCGGCGCGACTGATGATTTTTGCAATGGCACTAAGCCCGCTGGTGTCGATCCTGGGACCACGCCGCTGGCTCAACTGGCTGGTCACGCGGCGCAGGGCGATTGGAGTCGCGGCTTTCGGCTATGCCTTGCTGCATCTGATTTTCTATCTGATCGACATGGGCAATCTCGACGACATCCTCGCAGAATGGCTCGCACCCGGCATTTGGACAGGCTGGGCTGCCTTTGTCTTGATGCTGCCGCTGGCCATCACCAGCAATGACCGGTCGATGCGTTGGCTGAAGGCTGGCTGGAAACGACTGCAACGGCTAGTCTATCCGGCAGCGATACTGACGCTGTTGCACTGGATTTGGGTGCATAACAGCTATGCTGGTGCACTTGTGCATTTCGTTCCGCTCGTGCTGCTCGTGCTGGCGCGTTTTGTAAAGAAACCCCCCTCTCAAATGAAACCCCAAGGAGTTTGAATATGCGTAAGTTGATCATGCTTGCCGTCGTTGCCGCAGCCATTGCCGTGCTGCCATCCACCCCCGTTTCGGCAACAGGTGCCATCAAGTGCAATGCCGGCCCGCAAACCGGCTGGAAGTCGCAGGATGTACTCAAGGCCAAACTCGTCAAGGAAGGCTGGACCGTCCGCAAGGCCAAGGTCGATGGCGGCTGTTACGAAGTTTATGGCACCACCCCCGAAGGTGATCGTGTCGAAGCCTATTTCCACCCGGTAAGCCTCGAAAAACTCTATGTCGCGCGGCGTGGACAGGTGCTGTTCCGCAAGCCGGGCTACTAATCACACGTTGACATTCCCGGGGCCGCCCCTAAACGCGGCTCCGGGCCACGCGGTCCCAACGCCGCGCGAGCTCTCTGCAAGGAGAGAATGACATGACGAGTAAACCTGCCGCCAAACCGGCGCGCCCCTATT
>JAGNSY010000176.1 GCA_017987825.1 Sphingorhabdus sp.
CACGCCTCGCTTGCTTTGACAAGTCGAGCGCCGATCTGGAAAAAGCGCGAGAAGCCAAAGAGGTTGTCCTTCTCGACCGCGCCGATGTGCGCAAGACCCGCCGTTCGCTGTTCGGTTTCACCCTTCCGAATCTGCCCTTCTTCGATGGCGATGACAGCGCCGACGAAGAGGAGATCAAGGAAATCAAGACCACGTTCGAAACGGTTCGCGACCTAGGGCTTGGCAAGTGGCAATTCACCGTCCCCGAAGGTGGAACATGGCAAACTACCGAAGCACTGACCACCTATCCCAAGGAAGGCCAAGCGATCACGATCAAAAAGGGCATTGCGGGCGGCTATATGCTCAAGATCGGCAATGGCCCGCTGCGCCGCGTTAAACGGGTCAACTGACCGTTCCTGCCAACGGGGCTGGTTTTACCGGATTCAGCCGCTAATGCAGATTTCATGCAGGCCTATATTTTAGTCATGACCGGCGGCGCCATTGGTGCGGCTGCGCGCTTTGGATTGGCGCGAGCGATACCGAGCGCGCACGTGGGGTGGCCTTGGCCGACCTTTATTGCCAATGTGCTTGGGGGGCTGCTGATGGGCCTCCTCGCCGCTTATGTGTTGCGCAGCGGAGCGGTGAGCGAAAATGTCCGGCTGTTTGCGGGTGTTGGCGTGCTTGGAGGTTTTACGACTTTCAGCGCCTTCAGCCTTGAAATGGCGCAGATGGTTGAGCGCGGGGAACTGGTATGGGCAGGCGGTTATGCGCTGGCCTCCGTCCTGCTCGCGCTGCTGGCGTTGTTTGCAGGGCTCCTAGTCGGTAGAGCGGTGTTTGTATGAGTAAGGACAGCCTGACCATTCGCCGCTTCGTGGTCGATGCCGAAGATGATGGCATCCGCCTCGATCGCTGGTTCAAGCGGCATCTGCCCGATGCCAGCTTCAACATCGTATCGCGTTGGGCACGCACGGGGCAGCTCCGGGTGGATGGCAAACGCGCGGCCCCGGGCGATCGCATCGAGGCGGGTCAGGAAATCCGTGTCCCGCCTGCCGAACCTGTCGCTGACGCACGCCCCAAAAAGGCGCGTCCGCAGGTCAGCGAGGAAATGGCCGAATTCGCCCGCAGCCTGGTGATCCACAAGGACAAGGCGGCGCTGGTGATCAACAAACCGGCGGGGCTGGCGACACAGGGCGGCACCAAGACCGAAAGCCATGTCGATGGCCTGCTTGATGCATTGTGCTTCGAACTGGAGGGGCGACCCAAGCTCGTTCACCGGCTCGACAAAGACACCAGCGGCGCCTTGCTGCTTGCGCGTACGCCGCGCGCCGCTGGGCATTTCTCCAAAGCATTTTCGTCGCGCACAGCGCGCAAAGTCTATTGGGCGCTGGTGATGGGCGTGCCCGAAATCTACGACGGCTTTATCGATCTGCCGCTCGCCAAACAGCCCGGCACAGGTGGCGAGAAAATGCATGTCGACGAGAAGGAAGGCCAGACAGCACGGACCCGATATCGCGTCGTTGAACGGGCGGGCAATCGCTGTTGCTGGGTCGAGTTACAACCCTATACCGGTCGCACCCACCAGTTGCGCGTGCATATGGCAGCAATCGGCCACCCGATTGTCGGCGACGGCAAATATGGCGGCAAGGATGCATTCCTGACCGGAACGATCAGCCGCAAGATGCACCTGCATGCCCGGCGCATCCGCATCGATCATCCTGAGGGCGGGCATATCGATGTGCGTGCCGATCTGCCGCCGCATATGGCAGAAAGTTTTGCCGATCTGGGGCTCGACATCGAACTGGGCGATGCGCTGGTGCTTGATGAGCCCAAGAAATCCGAAACGCCGGAGGGCAAGCGCCGCGCCGCCGCCGCGCGCGCCAAGGACGTCCGCAAGGAACGCAAGGGCGAACGGCGCAGTCGGGGCGAGGTGAAGGTGGCGCCCAAGACGACACGCGCAAAGCCCGCTGCCAAGCCCAAAGGGCGCAAGAAATAATGCATCCCAATTCGATGTTCCGTCTGAAGGGCAGCGATGCCGATCAGCGCGCGACGATGGAAGCGCTGGTGCAGGAAATCGGTTTTGGAATGGTCTTCGCACAAACCCCCGACGGCCCCCGCGTGGCGCAATCGGCGCTGTTTTCAACCGGCGATGGCGCGGTGCAATTTCACCTTTCGAATGGCAACGCGCTGACCAAGTATCTGCACGGCACCGACGCGCTGGTCGTGGTCAACGGGCCTGACGCCTATATCAGCCCGGACTGGTATGAAGGGGCCAATCAGGTGCCGACATGGAACTATCTGAGCATTGAGTTGGAAGGGCCGGTGCGCAAGATGGATGATGATGGTCTGGTTGCGCTGCTCGACGATTTGAGCGCGGTTAATGAGGCGCGGCTCGCGCCCAAAGCGCCTTGGACGCGCGACAAGATGGACAGCGCCTTGTTTGACAAAATGACCCGCGCGATCACCGGCTTTGAAATGGAAATCCGCGGCTGGCGCCCTAGCTTCAAGCTGTCGCAGAACAAGCCCGATGTCGACCGGCTGCGTGCCGCCGAAGAGCTGGAAAAACAAGGCAAGAAAGCGCTGGCGCATCTGATGCGGGAATGGGTGCAATGACCGCTCCCCGCCTCGCCATTTTCGATTGCGACGGAACGCTGGTCGATAGCCAGGCGAATATCTGCATGGCGATGGAGCATGCCTTTGAAGAGGCAGGGATACCAGCGCCGCCCCGACCTGCGATCAGGCGAACCGTTGGCCTGAGCCTTGTAGAAATCATGCGCAACCTGCTGCCCGATGGCGGCGAAGAGCAGCATCGGGAAATGGCCGAGCGGTACCGCACATCCTATCTGACCTTGCGCAGCAATGGCCTTGAACATGAGCCGCTCTATGACGGCATGGCGGCTGTGCTCAGCGAACTCGACGAAAATGGCTGGCTGCTGGGCGTGGCGACTGGAAAGTCCGATCGCGGCCTTGAACGCTGCCTCGACCATCATGGCATAAAAGGCTTGTTCGTAACGTTGCAAACCGCCGACCGGCACCCATCCAAACCGCACCCGTCGATGGTGTGGCAGGCGCTCGCCGATGCAGGCGCTGAAGCGGCGGACGCGGTGATGATTGGCGATACCGTCTATGATATTCATATGGGCAAAGCCGCAGGTTGTCGCACCATTGGCGTGAACTGGGGCTATCACCCGCTCGATGAATTGCGCGAAGCTGGGGCGGATCATCTCGTTGAATCGATGGAAGAATTGATGCACGCTTTGGAGGGCAGGCTATGAACAGCGACGAACGCGAAGAACTGGCAAAGAAGCGTTTCATTCTGTTGAGCATGATGCGCTTTGCTTCGGTCATTTTCGTCATGCTCGGCATCGCCAATGTCGGCGGACGTCTGTTTCCCGATGTCGCACCCTATCTTGGCTATGGCTTTCTGCTCTTCGGTGCGCTCGACTTTTTCCTGATACCGATATTGCTCAAAAAGACCTGGGCAAAGCAGGACGCGAACAAGGGCTGAACATGCGCCGCTTCTGGAAACAGGTCAGCCTTGAACAGGGCACTTATGGGCATGGGATAAGGCTCGACGCGCGCGTGCTGAAGACGCCGATGCGCAATGAGCTGTATCTGCCGACAAAAGCGCTCGCCGATGCGGTGGTCGCGGAATGGGAGGCTGTAGGCGAGGTAATCGATCTTATCGCGATGCCGATGACCGGTTTCGCCAATGCCGCGATTGATCATGTCGCGCCCGACCGGGCAAAATTTGCTTCTGCCATTGCTGCCTATGCCGAAAGCGACGCCTTTTGTTACCGTGCCGAACCCGATGAACCACTCGCGCCCAAGCAGGCCGAGATATGGGATCCCTGGCTCGATTGGGCACGGGGACGCTACGATGTCTCGTTGCAGATTGTGCATGGCGTGCTTCACCAGCCCCAGCCGGAAGCGACGCTGGAAAAATTGCGCGCTGCGGTGATGGCGCGCGGGACGTTCGAACTGGCGGCGATGGCCAAGCTCGCGCATCTGGCCGGATCGCTGGTTGCGGTGCTCGCAATTGTCGAACAAGCGGGCGACGCCCAAAACCTGTGGCAGGCCACCTGCCTCGAAGAACTATGGCAGGAACAGAATTGGGGCGAGGACTATTGGGCCCAAAAGAACCGTGCTGACCGCGA
>JAGNSY010000030.1:0-3486 GCA_017987825.1 Sphingorhabdus sp.
GTCTTGCCCATCACGCCGCTCGCATCGGGATAGACATAGAAGGCGCCTTCGGGCGTCGGGCAACTGAGGCCCGGCGCATCGTTGAGCATCGCCACCACCAGGTCGCGGCGTTCCTTGAACTTGGCGTTGCGCTCCTTCAGGAAATCCTGCGGCCCGTTGAGTGCGGCGGCGACGGCATATTGGCTGATCGAGCAAGGGTTGCTGGTCGATTGTGATTGCAGATCGCCCATCGCCTTGATCAGCCATTCGGGCCCACCGGCATAGCCGATGCGCCAGCCGGTCATCGCATAGGCCTTTGACGCGCCGTTCATGGTCAGCGTACGGTCATAGAGTTCGGGGCAGACCTGCAGCATCGTCGCAAAAGGCTGCTGCGCATACCAGATATGCTCGTACATATCGTCGGTCAGCAGCATGACATGCGGGTGCTTGAGCAGCACTTCACCCAAAGCCTGTAGTTCGAGCGCAGTATAGGCCGCACCCGTCGGGTTCGACGGTGAGTTGAGGATCAGCCAGCGGGTCTTGGGCGTGATCGCGGCATCGAGCTGTTCGGGGGTGATCTTGTAGCCCTGATCCGCACCCGCCAGCAACACGACCGGCGTGCCGCCCGCGAACTGGACGATATCAGGATAGCTGACCCAATAGGGTGCCGGGATGATGACCTCGTCACCCTTGTCGACGGTCGCGACCAGCGCATTGAACAGGGTGTGCTTGCCACCCGAATTCACCGTGATCTGCTTGGTGGTGTAATCAATGCCATTGTCGCGCTTGAACTTCGCCTGGATCGCCAGTTTCAATTCGGGGATGCCATCGACGGCGGTATATTTGGTCTTGCCCGCGCGGATAGCTTCGATCGCCGCATCTTTAACAAAGTCCGGCGTATCGAAATCGGGTTCGCCTGCCGATAGGCCAATCACATCCAGCCCGCGCGCTTTCATTTCCAGCACACGGCCCGACATGGCGAGCGTGGGCGAGGGCGCGATGCGGCCGAGGGCGGCGGAGAGCCTGTCGATCATTTCTTATTCCTGAAACTAGTTTGGACGAAGCAAGATTGCGCGCCTGCCCCTAGAGCGAGCGTCGAAATTACGCAACCCTTCTGGCCGGGATCAGGCCACGCAAACTGTTGCCGAGCAAAAACTGTCCCAACAGGTCGGCGACCTTAAGGTCTGCCTCAACAGCACGCCCGCTTTCGATCAGCTCGCGGCGCAATACCGATGGAAGCAGCCCGCGCGCCAAGGGGGGAGTCAGCAACTGGCCATCGCGTTCGACATAGATGCAGGTGTAGCTGCCCTCGGTCAGATTGCCTTCGCTGTCGATGAACAGCACTTCATCCACTGGCGCTGCCTTGCGCGCATTATCGTAAAAGGCCCGGTCGGTCGTTTTATGGCGCAAGCGAAAATCTGCGCCGTCAACGGGCAGCGCGATAATCGCCACCCGCAAGGGTTCGTCGGGCGTCGCCGGAACCGAACCCAGCTCGATTGACAGGGCCCCGCTGCGTGAAGCGAGCAATCGTATCTTGGCGTCATGATCGAGATGAAAGGTCGCCGCGTGCAGCCGGTTGCGCGCCTCGTGCCGGTCGAATTCAAACTCCAGCGCTTGTGCGCTCGCTTTCATCCGCTCGAGATGGAGTTCGAGACGCAAGATCCCGGAGGCGGGTTCGAAACGCATGGTTTCGATCAGATCAAAGTCGCGTCGCTGCACCCGCGCAAATTCCCCCTTGGCCAGGCACTCTGCCCATTCGGTCGCGACTTCTGAATCCGCAACCACCCCCGAACCGAGCCCCAAGCTTGCCTGCTTGTCGGCTTCGTTCAAGTGAAATGTGCGGATGGCGACGTTGAAGGCCGCATCGCCATTGGGATCGATCCGGCCAATCGACCCGCAATAGATGCCGCGCGGGCTGTTCTCGACCTCGTCGATGATTTCCATCGCACGGATCTTCGGTGCACCGGTGATCGAGCCACAGGGATAAATAGCGCGGAGCAGATCTACCGCGTTTTTAGTTTCGTCGAGTTCGGCGGTTACGGTCGATGTCATCTGGTGAACAGTTGGATAGCTCTCGACGGCAAACAGATGCGGTACTTCAACCGAAGCCGCTTTGGCGACGCGTGACACATCGTTGCGCAACAGGTCGACGATCATCAGATTTTCGGCGCGCTGCTTGGGATCGCTGCGCAACTCATCCGCCAAAGCCGTATCGACTGCCGGATCGGCGCTGCGCACTGCTGTGCCCTTCATAGGTTTTGCCGTGACGCGTCGGTCGCGCAGCGCAAAGAACAGTTCGGGGGAGAAGGAGAGGAACCAGTCCTGCCCGGTCCAGATCACACCGCCATAGCCAGCCGCCGCGCGCGGCCGGATCGCGGCATAGAGCGCGAGCGGATTGCCGGCATAGCGCGCGCCAGCCCGGAAAGTGAGGTTGGCCTGATAGATATCGCCCGCCTCGATATAGTCTTCGACCGCATCAAACGCTTTGCCATAAGCGGCACGGCTGATCGCGGGTCGCACCGTGCCCAGCCAACTGCCATCTGGTTTGGGCAACAGGCCCGGAACATCGTCTGCCGCAATTTCGGTATAGCCGTCGAAAATGCCGAACCAGCATAAGGGCGTCGGAATCCGCCGCCCCGCGAGCTTATCCGCCAGTTTCGGCTCGAGCGCGAACCCGGCTTCATAGGAAAGGAATCCCGCCACATGCCGCCCCGCCTGTTGAGCCACCTGTACTTCTTCAAAAGCCCGTGCCAGCTCAACTGTATTGGTTGCAATAATCGTGCTGTGCGGTGCCTTATATAGTCGCGCAGGCGACGGATCGCTGCGCCGGGCATCGTCAAGCAGGACAAAGGGCGCGGACGCATCGATCATGGCGCATCGCTATAACGCTTTAAATCTGTAGGGAAAGCGCTGGAGCGGGTGAGGGGAATCGAACCCCCGTCGTCAGCTTGGGAAGCTGCTGCTCTACCATTGAGCTACACCCGCGATTCGCCTTCCATTAGATACGCATTGAATAGCACTCACACCAGTCCGCTAAGGTAAGTCGTCGGGACGATTGATATTCCGTAGGGGAACATCCAGCTCAACTCGACGCGCACTTATGTGATCAGCGAAGCGATAGACCGATCGATTTTGCGGATCGGCAAGCCAGTCGATCAGCGTCGTGCGGGCGGATACGGGCCAAAGCCCGACAATCGGCATGTCCGCGACGATGGCCGGACCTATGCCCAAAAGCGCGGAAAGGCTGGAAGGCAACCCGATAATGTCGCAACCCGAACTGAGCACCGCATCAAAATCATGACGCCATGCATGATCGAGCGCGCCTGCAAGACCGCCGAGTGGCCCCAGTCCTGCTTCGGGCAAATCGGTGACTGTTTCCAGCCCGGGCCATTGCTTTCCAGCGACAACCAGATCCGCAACCTGCGGGCGAAGCGCCTCTGCGACATGGTCGAGCAAAGCTTGGCCTGCAAAAAGCGCCTCGGCCTTGTCCGATCCAAAGCGGCGCGA
>JAGNSY010000030.1:3586-15458 GCA_017987825.1 Sphingorhabdus sp.
ATAGCGTTTCAATTGTCATGCCGCAGCCAAAGCCGCTTGCAGCGAACAGGTCAAGTCAGTTGCTTGCCGCGATCCGCTGCGTCGGCTTGAGCAGGATTTGCCCCAGATCGACCGTCGGGCTCTTGCGATCGAGCGCAGCCGCAACGCTTATCTCGGGCTGAACGCCGACAATCCCCGCCGCGACCGTGCCGACCCGCAGGCGATATTGGCCGTAAGGCACGCTTTCGAACAGGAAGAAGCCGTCATATTCAGCGCGCGTGGTTTTCACGACACGACCGGCTGTGTCGAGCAGTTCTAGATCGACCCCGTTCATCGCCTTGCCGCCTTCCTTGAGCAGATAGCCGCTAATCTCACCCGCAGAGACGAGCGGAAGTTCGACAATGATCGGCACACCCGGACGCGGCGTGACCACCATGCCGCTATTGGCCGGCTGGACAAAGGGATCAGGCAGACTGCCTGCATCAATCCCGATCAGGATCGGCTTGTACGGCTCCAGCCCGCCTATGATCGTTTGGCCCCTGTCATCGGTAGCTTTCCCGCGACCATTCAAGCCAGCGGTAATTTCTACAGCTTTTTCAACAGGTTCGTTCGATTGTCGCACCCCGTCGGCGTTCAGATCCTGATAGACCAGCACCGCCGCCTGACCGCTTGACGCCAGTTTCTCCGACGAGATGTGGAAGCCCTTGCCATGCGGGTTCGGCCCCATGCTGAAGGCAACACTCAGCTGTGCGGCAACCGCACCATCGGTTGCGCCCATGACCTGACCGGTCAGTGCGAACTTGTCGAAATGCCGCGTATAGCCGAAAGTCGCACGCCCGCGCTTGTTGAGCGCGTCGTAACCCAATTCGGCCCGCCAATTGGCCTTGTCGTCCGCGCGCCATTCGCCCGTGATCCGCGATTCCTTGAAACCGGTATCGCCCATCAGGCCAAAACGTGCCTCGCCGCGCAGGCGCAACCCGCCGACACGACCGCTGAGGCGCAGCAATGCATCGAGTTTCTGCGGTGGGTCTGTACCAAAGGCAAATTTCATCTGTTCCCAGATGAGATCGGTAGATGCATTTATATTATTGATATTAAATGATAATCGTGCCTTGGCCTCAAGCGAGCTATTGCCGTTGAGCCATTCGCGATAGGTCGCGCTAACGCCATAAGGTATCGATTTATTGCCGATTTTCAGGCTGTGATCGACCGACAGCATATGTTCGGCGCGCAATCCGGGCAGATATTGCTCGCTTCGGAAACCGCCGAACAGCCAGAGCGACTGGGCGCCGACCATCGCCTGGCCAAATTGCCCCAGCATTTGCCCGCGAATGGCATAACCGCCATCAATATTGGCCGCGCCCGCCACTTCGATCAGCGTCGGGCCGACTGCACGGCGGATCATCGCCTCGGCATAGCTGTCGCGCCGCCCTTCATAGATCGAACTTATCGCCGACGCACCGATCGAGGTCTTCGCATCAATCCCCCGTTCTATCCCGAAGCCGGCGCGCAAACCATTATAGGGATGCTCATCGCTATCGCCGAAGTTGAACAGGTCGCGCCCGGCATCCTGAATGCCCGCCCAATAGTATGTTTCGCGCGGCGGGATCGAATTGGCACCGACCGGGATCATCCGGACGTCACGCTTGATCTGCCCCTGCGGGCCATAGAGCACGACTTCCATCCGGTTCTGCCCATAGAGCAAAGGCACATCGAGAAATTCGTAGCGCCCGTCGCCGCGGCTCTGGAAATAGCCGATCAGCTGATCATTGCGGTACAGTTCGGCATCCCAGCCATCGGGCAATTCGCCACGGAAGCTGGTGCGATCGAAATTGTCCGGACGCGAGAGCGGCCGGTTGGTCACAAACAGACCGCGGCCGGGTGTCGACTGGCTGCCAATGAAAGAAGCCGACAGATTTACGTCACCCACCCCGAAATGCGTTGCCTTGAACGGCCCAAGCAGATCACCGTCCGCGCTGGTGCGATAGGCGCGCACACGGAAACTTTCGGGAACGCCCTTTTCATTCGAGGAAAGTCGCGCATCGAAGGATGCGCCAGCAACCTCGCCGCTGGCGAAAATATCATAACGCGCGTTGAACTTGCCCGAACCCTGCGCTTCCTTGGTGAAACCGGTTGACGCCACGACGTCGACCGAGGGCGTGCGCCAGAAGCGATAGGCTTCCTTGGCCTGCGGCAATGTGCGCAGGTCAAATGTCGCGGCAGGGCGGACCTTGGCTGCGCGTTCCTTACGTTCTTCGGCCATTTCGAAGGGCAATTTGCGATCCGCCTTGACCACCAGCAACGCATCGGAGAGATCGGGTGTCAGCGTTACTTCGAGCCAGCGGCTGAGCGCCTTGCTGTCGACACACCAGCCTTCGGGAGTGTCATAAATGTCCGACGCTGTAAGCGCCGAACTTTTGTTCATGATTTGTACTCTATTGGCTTCGCGGTCGAGGGTGAATGTCCGGCTTTCCTCGAACAACCAGCCAGTCGCGCGGCGCGACTTTTTGTCGAGCCGGACCGGAAGGTCGAACGCAATGATCAAATCGGCAAAATCGATGCAGGTGCCGGCATCGGTCTGATATCCACGCACACCGTCGCCCACGCGATAGCGCCCGACGCGCACATCGAGGAGCAGCTGGTCGTCGTCATTGGCTTTCCATCCTGCCGCAAACGCAGGAACCACCGGGGCCAGCAAGGCTCCGGTGGCTAGGGCCAAGGCCATAAAGCCCCGGCATAGTCTGGAAAGAAACGACTTCATGGCCGTTGCCGTTCTGGCTCAGCTCCGTTCGTTCAACGCACGACCGTGCGCAGTTCGGCGATCATTCCACCGCCATTTTCCGGCGTGTCATGATAGGCGATGATGACCTCGCTGCCGCGAATGGCCGCCGCCTCTTCGTCGCTGAGCGGAAGGTCGACCTTCCGCTTGCCGATTTCGGGATAGATGGCGATGCCCTTTTGCACGATGATCGGTTTCGCCTGACCAGGCTTCATCACGCGGAATTCGCCATAGACCGATCGGGTTCCTTTGCGGGTCGCATCAAGCTCAAGCACCGGACCATCCTCGTCGCGGCCCAAACGGGCGTTGGCGAGCGCGGCGGTGGCCGAGAGATTGCCTTTGCGGACAATGATGGGGATGGTGATGCCATAGAGCGGGATCAGCTGGATCTTGAGATCGCTCGCCCCTGCCTCATCGGTTACCGCCTGAGTCTTCGGAATCGCACGGAAGAGCATATGCACGCGATATTCACCATCGGGCAGGGTATCGGCGGGATTGAGGCCAATGCGGATCGACTGTGGCTGGTTGGGCGGCAAGGTCACGCGGCGCGGCGCATAGCGGACCAGCGCCAGTGCGGCCTTTTCGGCTTCGTTGGTTCCAGCCGGATCGATGTCCTCCAGACGGCCGTCTTCCCCCATCCGTTTGATCTCGAGTGAGATGCGATAGGTGGTTTCTTCGGCGCCGACATTGTTGAGGATCACTTGTGTGCCGCGCTTGCCATCGAGAATGACGCGTGTCGGCGCGACCAGCAAATCGCCGGCAGCCTGTGCGGGCGCACCCGACAAGGCCGCGATCCCAACCAGCCCGCTCAATGTAGCCACAGCCATATTCCGAAGAAACTTCATATATTTAACCTGTCTCATCTGGTCCAATGCGGATGGGAAACACGGGTTTCCCTCCATTTCGGACTAACAGGACATGGTTACCAAGCCGCTAACGATGCGGCGGGAACCAAGGAAAAACCCCGGCAAGCGCTGGGCCTGCCGGGGTTTTTGAGGTCTGGTCGCAGCTTTGGGCTGCGTTTCAGTTCTTATTGATATTCAGCGGTCACGTCGAACGTGCCGGTGTAGGTGCCTGCAACCTGGTTCGGGTTCAGCGAGATGGTGCCGCCAACATAGACGGTCTGCAGCGAAGCCGAGTTGAAGGTGATGCTGGCATTCGACAGCGTCAGGCCAGAAAGCGCGATATCAGCACCCGGTCCGGTCAACGGAGCGGGGTTGCCGACGGTCAGGTCAATGACTTCACCGTTGGTGGCCTGAGTCACCTGGAAGCTGGCCGGAGCACCGCCGCTGATGGCAATAACACCGGTAGCCGAAGGCGTTGCGCCCGAAGCGGCGCCGAGCGAAACCGTGCCGCCAGCAGCCGAAGCAGCGACAACACCGAAATCAAGGTCGGTAACAGCCGAAAGCTGCACAGCGGCAAGCACCTGAACGGTGGCATCGGCCTGTTCAGTGGCAGCATAAGCGGCATTCGATACCATGCCGGTAGCGACGATTGCGCCAGCAAGCGCAAGCTTCATCTTGTTGATCATTTATCTGGTCCCTTTTGCGACAAACTAAAAAATTCGGAATGCCCCACTGCATTCACGGTCGCTTATGGACATCGAATCATAAGATGATGCTTCTGCGCATGGTTAACGCGCTATAGTTAATTCGCATATAAAATGCATATGATACAGATGTTTATAGGATTAACGCGGCGGATATTGGCACACAATAGCCTTATAAAATCACGTAAAATTTCAGAATTGCTCGCCCGTCAGGCGCTGGCACAGCATGTCGAGCTGGTCGAGGCTGCGATATTCGAAGGTGACAGCGCCTGCCCCACCCTGCCCCTTATGTGCGATCTTTACCTTGAGTCCTAGAAGGTCACCCAAATGCTGTTCGACGGCGCGGATATCGGCATCGTTGTTCGAGCCTTGCTGAATACGTGGCTTGGGGGCCTTGCCCTCTTCGACACGCGAGCGGCGAACCAATGCCTCGGTCTGGCGAACCGACAGACCTTGCTTGACGACCACCGCCGCCAGACGGGCGCAATCATCGCTGCCCAGCAAAGCGCGCGCATGACCCATCGACAATTTGCCTTCGATCACCAGATCGCGCACCAGCGTCGGCAATTCGAGCAAGCGCATCATGTTGGCGACATGGCTGCGCGATTTTTCGACGATTGCTGCCAGCTCACTCTGGCTATGGCCGAAATCGTCACAGAGTTTGCGATAGGCATCTGCCTCTTCGATCGGGTTGAGATCCTGGCGCTGGATATTCTCGATCAGCGCAATTTCGAGCGTTTCCTCATCGGAAAGCTCACGGACAACCGCCTTTATCTGGTGCAGCTGCGCCTTTTGCGCCGCGCGCCAGCGCCGCTCGCCAGCGACAATCTGATAACCGCCACCATGCGGACGCACCAAAATCGGCTGGATCAACCCGTGGCGCTTGAGGCTCGCGGCCAGTTCCTGCAGCGAGTCTTCGCTGAAATGGCGGCGCGGCTGGGCGGGATTGGGGTGAATGTCGGCTGTAGCAATGGTTGAGACGCCGTCAAACGCTTGCGTTCCGCCTATAGGGGTAGATTCGCCGCCGCCTGCAACCCGGCTCGCGCTTCGATCGAGCGACACTTCACCCAAAAGCGCGTCAAGACCCCGGCCCAGCCCCATTTTCTTGCGCAGCGGCTTTTCCCCTTCGCTCATGCTGCCATCTCCTGTGCGGGCAAACGCGCCAACAGTTCGCGCGCGAGGTTCATATAGGCCTCCGAACCCGAGCAGCGGTGATCGTAAATCAACGCGGGCAGCCCGTGGCTTGGCGCTTCGGACAGGCGGACATTGCGCGGGATTACGGTCTCGAACACCAGATCGCCCAGGCAGCTGCGCACATCCTCGGCCACCTGATCGGTCAGGCGGTTGCGGCGATCAAACATGGTGAGCGCGACGCCGAGGATCGAAAGCGACGAATTGAAGCGGTTCTGTATGCGCTCAACTGTCTGTAAAAGCTGGCTTAATCCCTCAAGCGCAAAAAATTCGCACTGCAGCGGCACCAGGATCGAATCCGCGGCGACGAGCGCGTTGATCGTCAGCATGCCGAGCGAGGGCGGGCAATCGATCAGGCAAACATCCCAGCGGCTTTCTTCAACCGCCAATGCCTTTTGCAGTTTGTGCGCGCGGTCAGGATGATCGACCAGCTCAACCTCAACACCCGACAGGTCGACCGTGGCCGGTAGGATATCGAGGCCCGGGATCATTGTTCCAGCCACCGCTTCGGCGAGCGTGGTTTCACCCATCAGCAGATTATAGCTGCTATATTCGCGATCAGCGGCTTTCACGCCGAGGCCGGTCGAGGCATTGCCCTGCGGATCGAGGTCAATCAGCAGGCAGCGGCGACCGCAGGCGGCCAAGGCTGTGGCCAGATTGATCGCCGTCGTCGTCTTGCCGACGCCGCCCTTCTGGTTCGCAATGGCGATCCGGATCATCTCTTCCGCCGTCCTTTCGCCGCAGCACCAGCATTTGCCCCGGAAATGGGTCGAATATTGGTTCCGCGCACTGTGCCCACCAAAATCCCGGCTTCGGGGTCGGTCACGCTGGGCTGGACCGAGAAATCCAAATCCCACGCCTTTCGGGCTTCCTCAAGTTCATTAACCGCATTTCGCCCCTTTGGCAGCAGCCATTTCGTCTTATCTGTGGAAAATCGCGCGGATAAGTTCAGCAATTTGGGGAGAGGTGCAAAGGCGCGGGCGCTGATCACATCAAATTTCTGCGTTTCGACACGCTCTACAGGCATCCCGGCAACCTCCGCCCGGGCTTCAAGACCGAGATGTGCAATGGCCCGATCGAGATAATCGATGCGCTTTGCCCGCGATTCGACCAGAACGACTTTCCAGTCGCTCAGCAATGCGACGACGATACCGGGGAAGCCTGCGCCCGCGCCAAGATCAATCCATTGGCCGGGTTCGGAAGGCGCGAAGGCCAGCAATTGTGCGCTGTCGACGATATGCCGCGCCCAGATATGGTCGAGCGTTGACGCAGAGATGAGGTTTTGCTCGGCCGCCTCAGCCTTGAGGAAAGCGACAAAGGCCTCAAGCTTCTCCCATGTTTCACGTGGAACATCGAAATTCTGTTCGAGCCATTTCCGGGCTTCGGCTTCGGTCATGCAGCCTGCTTGGCGCTGGCTTGCGCGCGCTTAGCATGGACGAGAATGGCGGCCAGTGCTGCGGGTGTGATCCCGCGAATCCGGCTGGCGGCTGCAAGCGTTTCAGGACGCGCACTGTCGAGTCGCTCGACCATCTCGTTCGACAGTCCTGCGATGGCGCGATAGTTGATGCTGACCGGAATCCGGATGCGCTCATTTGCGGCCAGATCGCGCAACTCGGCCGCCTGCCGATCGATATAGGGTGCATAGCGGCCATCCTGCTCCAGCTCGGCCATCACATCTTCAGACCAATGCTCTGACAACTGTGTTTCACGTGAAACATTCAACAGATCGGCCAAGCGGACATCCGGGAAGCGGAGCCAATCGATCAGCGCCATTTTGCCGGAATCGCGCTTCACCGCTATGCCCGCTGCGATCAGTTGGTCTGCCGTTGCCTCGTGTTCCAACAACGCGGAAAGGCGAGCTTTCTCAGAGGACTTCGCTTCATACTGCGTCTTTCGATCAGCACCGACGACACCGGCCTCTATCCCCAGTAGCGTCAGCCGCGTGGCGGCATTGTCGGCGCGCAGCCTGAGCCGATACTCCGCGCGCGCGGTGAGCATACGGTACGGCTCGGTCACACCGTGCAGCACCAGATCATCGACCATCACGGCAATATAGCTGTTCGAGCGGTCGAGAGCGGGCATCTCCCGACCCAGTATCGCACAGGCCGCCCCCATACCGGCAACCAAGCCCTGCGCCGCTGCTTCCTCATAGCCGGTGGTGCCATTGATCTGACCCGCGCAATAGAGACCGTCAAACTCGCGGACTTTCAACGTCCGGTCGAGCGCGCGAGGATCGATATAGTCATACTCCACGGCATAGCCGGGAACGACCATTTCAACCTCTTCCAGCCCTTGCATCGAACGCACCATCGCGAGCTGGACATCGGTTGGCAGCGAGGTCGAAATGCCGTTGGGATAAATCAGGTGGCTATCAAGCCCCTCTGGTTCGAGGAAAATCTGGTGGCCTTCACGGTCACCAAAACGGAAAATCTTGTCCTCGATTGATGGGCAATAGCGTGGGCCCTGCCCCTGAATTGCCCCGCCAAAAAGCGGTGACCGGTCGAGGCCACCACGAATGATGTCATGAGTCTGCGCATTTGTCCGCGTGATCGCGCAGAACAGCTGCGGCACATGGCGATGCGGTGTCATCGCCGACATCGTCCAATTGCCATCATCCGAGGGCTGCTCATCAAGAACCGCCCAATTGATTGTGCGACCGTCGAGCCGCGGCGGCGTTCCCGTCTTGAGCCGCGCCATCGGCAACCCTGCGCCACGAATCTGCTCGGCCAGCTTGAGCGCCGAGGCTTCACCGATGCGACCGCCAGTCAGACGCTCTTCCCCGCGAAACAACGTGCCACCAAGAAAAGTGCCGGTGCACAGAATGACGGCTCTGGCTGCCAAAGCGGTACCGTCCGAAAGATCGAGTCCCGCCACCTTGCTCTCGCTACCCGTTTTCAAGCGGAGTGCTGCCGCCTCGCCTTCGATGACGGTTAGATTAGGCGTTGCCGCAACCTGGGCGTGAATCGATGCCTTGAACAATTTGCGGTCGGCCTGAATACGCGGCCCTTGAACCGCCGCCCCTTTGGAGGCGTTGAGCATGCGGTAATGGATCGCTGCATCGTCGGCAGCCCGTGCAATCAGCCCGTCAAAGGCATCAACCTCACGGACCAGATGCCCCTTTCCCAATCCGCCTATCGCCGGGTTACATGACATGGCACCGATGGTGTCGCGGGCAAAGCTGACCAATGCCGTGCGCGCGCCCATGCGCGCAGCGGCAGTGGCCGCTTCCACGCCCGCATGCCCGCCGCCGATCACGACAACGTCAAAATCCGTATTTGCCCGATTGCTCATCGCCGCTGCGCATAGCGCACCCGCTCCCAAGCGTCAAAATATGTCGAAGATGTTCCACGTGGAACAGGTGCTATTTACCGATACAGAATCGCCCGAACAATGCGTCGAGCATGTCTTCGGTGCTCGCCCTTCCGGTTAGCGCGTCGAGCGCCAGTCGCGCCTGCCGCAGTTCCTCAGCCATGATCAGCGGATCTTCCGCCTTACTTGCGTGCGACAGAAACAGCGCCGTATCGCGCAAAAAATGCCGTTGCCGCTGGTTGAGCGCGAAAGCATCGGGCGGAGGCAGCATGTCGCGACCATATGCGACGAGGAGCTGAACCAGCTCACCCATGCCGTCCCCGGTCTTCGCCGATACGATCAGCGCAGCAGACTTGCGGACATGTTCGGCTATATCCGCCTTCGCCTCAACCTCAATCAACTTCGAGTGCTTTGGCCCACCACCTTCCGGCCCGAGCCACAACAGCATATCCGCCTCTGCGATTGCCTTGTTCGCGCGTTCGATGCCGATCGCCTCAATGGCATCGCCACTGTCATCGCGAAGCCCAGCGGTGTCGGTGAAGAGGAACGGTATTCCTTCAAGCGCCACGGGCACCTCAATCAGATCGCGCGTGGTGCCCGCAATATCGGATACAATCGCTGCCTCGCGTGCGACCAAGGCGTTAAGCAAGGTGGACTTGCCGCTATTGGGTGGGCCCGCCAGAACCACGCGCAAACCATCGCGCAATTTCTCTGCAGCGGGCAGCTTCAGATGCCCGGCTATGGCGTCATGAAGTTCAGAACAACCATTTGATTTTTTTGAGTAATCTTGATCTTCAACATCACCTTCATCAGAGAAATCCAGCTCCGCCTCCAGCATCGCGGCAAGCCGCAACAGGGTTTCGCGCCAACCCTCAACGGCACGACTGAATGCCCCGCCCGCCATCGCCGCTGCCGAACGGCGCTGCCATTCGGTTTCGGCGGACAACAAATCGGCCAGCCCCTCGGCTTCGTTGAGATCGATCCGGCCATTGGCAAAGGCGCGGCGGGTGAACTCGCCCGCCTCAGCCTTTCTAAGCCCCGGAATCGCACCAAGCGCTGATTCGACTCCGCGAACCACAGCCCGGCCGCCGTGGAGGTGGAGTTCGGCCAAATCCTCACCCGTAGCCGTCGCAGGCCCCGGAAAGATCAGCACCAGTGCCTGATCAAGCAGACTTCCGTCTTGGGGATCGGTCAGACTGCGCAACGTAGCCCTACGCGGGGGAGGTAATATGCCTGAGAGCCGCTTTACCGCCTCGAGCGCCTTGGGCCCGCTGATCCGCACCACCGCGATCGCGGCAGGCGGCGCGCCGCTGGACAGCGCGAAGATCGTATCAACGCCGTCCATAGGGTGGAGCTATTTCTTGTCCTTGCCGCCCAGACCGCCGCCAGCCAGCCCACCCATCAGGCTTTTGATGAAATCCATGCTTTGATCACCCATCGGCACCCAATTGCGGATCATGCCTTGCACCATATCGGGCGTCAGGCCTTTGTCGGCGACCTTTTTCAGCTTGTCGAGATAGACCTCATGCACTTCGGACAGATCGGGCAGCCCCATCAGGCGCCGGACCTCTTCGGGGGTCGTATCGACTTCAATGTTGAACTTCATGGCTAGCCTCCCTGCCCGGGCCGATTTCCCGGATTGTCGACCACACTATAGTCGCATAAGCGCGAGGGGCAATTTTTTGATTTCGGGAGCAAGACCATGGGTGAAATGACCAAGATCCGCGCATTTGACGAAGAAGCTCTGTTCGGTGCCTATGTCGCCAAACCGTCAGGCGAAGCCAAGGCTGCGATTATCGTGATTCCGGAAATCTTCGGGGTGAATCCGGGCATCCGCCAGAAATGCGACACATGGGCAGACGCAGGCTATCTTGCCGTCGCGATCGATATTTTCTGGCGTTTCGCTCCCGGTGTAGAGCTCAACCCCGACGTCGAGGAAGAATTGCAGGAAGCCTTTGGTTATTTCGGGCAATACGAGCCCAATGACGGGGTCAAGGATATCGAAGCCGCCATCCACGCCATCCGTCGTGGTGAACTGGGCGCGCCTGCGGTGCAGAAGGTCGGTTGCGTCGGCTACTGCCTTGGCGGGCGTCTCGCCTATATGGCTGCAACGCGTACCGATGTGGACGCATCGGTCGGCTATTATGGCGTCATGATTGATACGATGCTGGGCGAGAGCCACGCCATCGCCAACCCGCTGATGCTGCATATCCCGACCGCCGACCATTTTGTGGGGCCTGAAGCGCAAGCCGCCATCCATGCTGGTCTGGATGATCACCCCAAAGTCGTCTTGCACGACTATGTCGGGCTTGATCATGGATTCGCTGCAGAGATGGGCAATCGCCGGGATGAGGAAGGTGCCAAGCTCGCCGATTCACGGACGGTGGCGTTTTTTGCGGAGCACCTGGGCTAGGCCTTCAGCCGCGCTCCAGCCTCATCTGCAGATTGCGCTTCACGCCCTCCCATTCGCTGGCGAGGATCGAATAGACAATCAGATCGCGCATCCGACCTTTGAGGAAGGCGTGGTTGCGCAAAACTCCGTCCTTTTTTGCGCCGAGCCGTTCAATCGCGCGCTGCGATTGAAAGTTGAACGCATCGGTTCGAATCTGCACACATTGGCAGTTGAGCACATCAAACGCGTGCTGAAGCAACAACAGCTTGGTTTCGCTGTTGACCGCCGTTCGCTGGGTTCTGGCCGCATAAAATGTCGCGCCGATTTCCAAACGCAGAGCGTCCTTGTTCATACGCAAGAAACGGGTCGCACCAACAATCGCGCCAGTTGCTTTTTCGATGACAACAAAGGGCATGGCCCGGCCATAGCGCTGTTCTTCAAACGCCTTGTCGAGATAGTCGGCCATTCCGTCTGCGTCGGGGACTGAGGTGTAGAACAGCTCCCACAGCTTGCCATCGCTCGCTGCCTCGACAATCGCCGGACCATCGCCACGGACCATAGGTCGCAGCAAAACATGGCGGCCCTCGAGTACCGGTTGCTCGGTCCAAGGGTCCGCCATCAAATGTTCTTAACCGCCAATCATCGGCGCGATGAACTTGCCAAGGCCCAGTTG
>JAGNSY010000177.1 GCA_017987825.1 Sphingorhabdus sp.
GACGCGCCCAAGGGTGGGCCGAAGCTGGTCGCCAACAAAGGCGTCGCGCCGGTGCTGGGCAGCGACGGCTGTGTGTCGGCGGCCAATGCGGGCTATGGCGCGGTTGCCGTCGGCCCCGATCTGGCGGCGCTGCAATTGGCGGCAGGCGCAGAGGCCGATGCCGTCCACATCCCCATCGAAATGGCCGACGGAAAGCTGGTGCCGGTGCGCCAGTTTGAAAGCCGATGCGCCGCCGATTTGGCCCAGCCGCGCCCCGATGTCGCGGCCACCGCCTACAGCCTTTCACGCCCCGAACTGTTCTGGCGGGTCGAAGGCGCGGATGCGACAAAGGCCTTGCTCGCGAAGCTACCTGAAGGGGACCGCCGCCATATCCTGATCGGCGACGATGCGGCGGTTGCGGCGGCGAAGGCCGAACGCCCCGCAATGCGCGCCTTCACCGTCGCGAAGGCACGGCAATGCGCGGCGGACTATCGCGGTTCGCTGCTCGGCTCCGTCCCCGAAAGCTGCGCCAATGGCGTGATGCTGCTAACGCTCGATGAGCTGGGCTTCACCCTATGGGGCTGGCCCAACCGCTTTCTTGAGCGCATGGCGAAAGCGAAAACCACCGTCATCATCGCGCAGGATGTGGTCGACGGGAAGATAAAGGGTCTGACCGACGTCCGCCAATATGGCGAAATTGCCAGCGGCTTTAACGGCTATGTCTGGGTGGACAAGATCGAGGAACTGGGGCCTGCCTTGCGGCGGTAAATTCTGGTTCGCGCAGAGACGCAGAGTTCCGCAGAGAACGCAAAGAGCAATTTTTTGCGGCGAAGCCGCCTTAAAATGTTGGCATCGCCCAAATATCGAGTTCCGATAAAGAAAAACGAGCCTTCGGCTCGGTTGAACCTCTCTGCGTTCTCTGCGGAACTCTGCGTCTCTGCGCGAACCCCTTCAACTCCGCGGTATGGCACTCAAAGAGTTGTCTACAACGCAATCCTCCCCTAAGCACCCGCGCGATATGACCGAAAAGCAAGACTATAAAGACACCGTCTTCCTGCCGAAGACCGAGTTCCCGATGAAGGCTGGCCTGCCGCAGAAGGAGCCGGGCATTCTCGCGCGCTGGAACGAGCAGGATCTGTACCACCGGCTGCGCGAAGCCCGCGCTGGCCGTGAAAAGTTCATCCTCCATGATGGCCCGCCTTATGCCAATGGCGACATGCATATCGGCCATGCGCTGAACCATATCCTGAAAGACATGGTCTGCCGCACGCAAAGCCTGCTCGGCAAGGATGCGCCCTATGTACCCGGCTGGGATTGCCACGGCCTGCCCATCGAGTGGAAAGTCGAGGAGCAATATCGCAAGAAAAAGCTCAACAAGGATGAGGTTCCGGTCAAGGAATTCCGCGCCGAATGCCGCGCCTATGCCCAGCATTGGGTGAATGTGCAGCGCGAGCAAGTCAAACGACTGGGCGTGCTCGGCAATTGGGACAAGCCCTATCTGACGATGGATTTCGACAGCGAGGCGACGATTGTTTCCGAGCTGCTGAAATTCGCCGAAAGCGGCCAACTCTATCGCGGCGCCAAGCCGGTGATGTGGTCGCCGGTCGAAAAGACCGCCTTGGCTGAGGCTGAGGTGGAATATGAGGACATCACCTCGACGCAGATCGATGTGGCGTTTGAGATGGTGGAATCGCCCATTCCCGAATTGGTCGGCGCGCATGCGGTGATCTGGACGACGACGCCCTGGACGATCCCGGTCAACCAGGCGATCGCATATGGGGCGGATGTTGAGTATGTGGCCGTGCGCGCCGGCGATAGACTTTTGCTTCTTGCTCAAGAACTGATGAACGATGCCCTTGGCCGCTATGGCGCTGCTAGCTCACCTTGGCTGTCTGAGGGAAGCGGGTGGACTATCGTTTGGGTAGGCAAAGGCTCCGACCTAGCCGGAACCATCGCCCGCCACCCGATGCACCATCTGGGCGGCTTCTTTGCCAAGCCGCGCCCCTTCCTGCCCGGCGATTTTGTCACGACCGACAGCGGCACCGGCCTTGTCCATATGGCGCCCGACCATGGCGAGGATGATTTTGACCTGTGCAAGGCGCACGGCATCGAGCCGCAATTCGCGGTCGAAGGCGATGGCAAGTACCGCGCCGACTGGGGCTGGCTTGGCGGGCAAGGCAGCGTCATCAACCCCAAATTCAACGCGCCCGATGGCCCGATCTGTTCGGACCTGCGCGAAGCCGGCGGCCTGCTCGCCGCCAGCGCGGATTACCAGCATAGCTACCCGCACAGCTGGCGGTCGAAGGCCAAGGTCATCTATCGCTGCACCCCGCAATGGTTTGTGCCGATGGATGCTCCCCTCCCCTTCAGGGGAGGGGCTGGGGGTGGGGCTGCCCAACCCAGCACAACGGTTGCGGCACAGCCCCACCCCAACCCCTCCCCTGAAGGGGAGGGGCTTCAGGTCGGCCACGCCCAAGGCATCTCCGCCACTCTCCGCGAACTCGCCACCGCCGCCATCGCCGACACCCGCTTCGTCCCCGAAAAGGGCCGCAACCGCATCGGTTCGATGGTCGAAGGGCGCCCTGACTGGGTGCTCAGCCGCCAACGTGCATGGGGTGTGCCGATCACGCTGTTTGTCGATCGCAAGACCGGCCAATATCTGAACGACCCAGCCGTCAACGCGCGGATTGTCGAGGGCATCAAGGCTGAAGGTGTAGACGCCTGGGAAGCGAGCCGCGCGCAGGAATATCTGGGAAGCGACTATAAGGCCGAGGATTATGAGCAGGTGTTCGACATCCTCGACGTCTGGTTCGATTCGGGCTGCACCCATGTATTCACGCTGGAAAGCGGCAAATGGCCCGAATTAAGCTGGCCCGCCGACCTCTATCTCGAAGGCAGCGACCAGCATCGCGGCTGGTTCCAGTCTTCGCTGCTGCAAAGCTGCGGCACGCGTGGTCGAGCGCCTTATGATGCTGTCCTGACCCATGGCTTCACCATGGACCAAAAGGGCCTGAAAATGTCCAAGTCGGTCGGCAACACCGTCGACCCGCTGAAGGTGATGGAAACCAACGGCGCGGATATCATTCGGCTGTGGGCGCTATCTGTCGATTTCACCGAGGATCACCGCATCGGCGATGAAATCCTCAAAGGCGTGGCCGACCAGTATCGCAAGCTGCGCAACACGTTCCGCTACCTGCTCGGCGCGCTCGACGGCTTTAGCGAGGCGGAGCAGGTTGCCGATGTGGCGGATATGCCCGAGCTGGAACGCTATGTGCTCCATCTGCTGGCGGACATGGACGCGAAGCTGAAGACCGCGGTCAATGATTTCGACTTCAACACTTATGTCCGCCTGCTGTCCGATTTCGCTAATAACGACCTGTCGGCCTTCTTCTTCGATATCCGCAAGGATTGCCTCTATTGCGACGCGCCGGAGAGCCTGAAACGCCGCAGCTATCGCACCGTGCTCGACATCTTGTTCCACGCAATGGTGCGCTATGCCGCGCCCGTGCTGGTGTTCACGGCGGAAGAGGTTTGGGCTTCGCGTTATCCCGATGCGGACAGCGTGCATTTGCTGGAATGGCCGGAGGTTGATGCTTATTGGATTGAACCCGAACTCAACGACAACTGGGCGATAATTCGAACTGCTCGAGAAAATGTAAACGTCGCGATTGAGCCATTGCGCCGAAACAAAGAGCTTGGTTCAAGCCTACAAGCAAATGTTCATCTAGCATCGCCAGACAAAGATATTGTGAGCTTGCTTACTTCACTCGATTTAGACGAAATTTTTATCAGCTCGCATGTGGCCTTGGATTTTGGTCAGTCCGGCGGAGATCTATTTCAGATCGCTATCGAACCAACCACCCACCACAAATGCGGCCGTTGCTGGCGGCATCTGCCCGAAGTGGTCGAGGATGGCGCGCTGTGCGGGCGATGTGAGGATGTGCTGAATGGGTGAAGTGCCTCCCCTACACAACCGTCACCCTGAACTTGTTTCAGGGTCCATTTCTCCTCTCTACTCTTCGGCCTCGGTTGCACGATGGATGCTGAAACAAGTTCAGCATGACGGGCTTTGTGGGTAAGAGATAACAGATGACTAACGCCCCCAACCCCAAATA
>JAGNSY010000178.1 GCA_017987825.1 Sphingorhabdus sp.
TTCCTGCTTGAGCACCACCGGATCGCGCGCGAAGACGAAACCAAAACTGACCCCGCCTTCCTTGCCGATCGTCGCATGGTGCAGCTTGTGCGCCTGCACCAGCCGCTTGGCATAGCCGCGCTTGGGCACCCAACGGAAATAGCGTTGGTGGATCAATCCGTCATGGATCAGCGTATAGACGATGCCATAGAAAAGGATGCCCAACCCGATCCACGTTCCTGGCTGCCAAGCCGATGCACCCAATACCAGCGGGCTGCCAATAGCGAACATAGAAATGCTCATCACCGCGCCAACCAGCCCATATAAATCATTTTTTTCCAAGGCATTATCGTGCGGCTCATGATGGTCGCGATGCCAGCCCCAGCCCCAGCCATGCATGATATATTTGTGGCTGCTCCACGCGACAAACTCCATCGCGATGAAGGTGGCGACAACGGTCAGGATAATAGCAATCAGCGACATGGCGTCACTATAGCGGCTTAATCCGCCTTCGGAAAGAAATAGGCAGCAACATCTGCCCCTATCCTTGCGGGACGCAGCGTTTCGGCATCGATGCAGCACCAGCTCGATTTAACCTCGGCGAGCACTTCTTCGCCGCGCTTGATCACGGTTTCGTAGAAAGCGCGCGCGCCGTGGATGCTTTCGAGCACCACATTGGCGACCACGACATCCTCAAGGAAAGCCGGTTTGCGATAAGTGATTTCATGCTTGAGCGCGACCCATGCGCGCTGCGCCACCGCGTCAGGCGGCGCAAGGTTGCGCCAATGTTCGAGCACCGCCTCCTGCACCCAGTTCAGATAACGGCTGTTGTTCACATGCCCCATGAAGTCGATATCTTCGGGCAGGATCTTTACGGGGAAGAGGTGGGAGAGTGTGTTCATATTGATTCGCAATATAGCGACCGATGATTACATTTTCCACAACAGCGCTAAAATATCCTTGCTTGCCAAGCGCGATGTGCTGTGGCTTTAGCCCAGCATATGAATCAGCCCCGCACGCTCTACCAAAAGATCTGGGACGCGCATGTCGTGTCTGCCCGCGACGATGCCACCTGCCTGATCTTCATCGACCGCCATCTGGTGCATGAAGTCACTAGCCCGCAGGCCTTTGAAGGGCTGCGCACCGCCGGTCGCACGGTGCGTCGGCCCGACCTGACGCTGGCTGTGCCAGACCATAATCTGCCAACCACGGCGCGGCGCGACGCGGGTGGCAAACGCATCCCGATCGCTGATCCTGAAAGCGCACAGCAGTTGGCGGCGCTTGAGGCCAATGCCCCTGCTTTTGGCATTCGATATATCGGTGATGCTGATGCGGAGCAGGGCATTGTCCATGTCGTCGGCCCCGAACAGGGCTTTTCGCTTCCCGGCACCACCATTGTCTGCGGCGACAGCCATACCGCCTGTCATGGTGGCCTCGGCGCGCTTGCCTTTGGCATCGGCACCAGCGAGGTCGAGCATGTGCTGGCAACGCAGACGCTGCAGCTCAAGCAATCGAAATCTATGGAAGTCCGCGTCGAGGGCGAGGTTGGCTCGGGCGTCACTGCCAAGGATATCGTGCTATACATCACCGGCTTGCTGGGCGCTGCAGGTGGGACCGGCTATGTCATTGAATATACCGGTAGCGCGATCCGCAACCTAAGCATCGAAGGCCGCCTGACGGTCAGCAACATGGCAATCGAGCATGGCGCACGCGCCGGATTGTGCGCGCCTGATGAAAAGACCTTTGCCTATCTGAAAGGCCGCCCGATGGCCCCCAAGGGTGCGGACTGGGATGCAGCGGTCGCTTATTGGCGCACGCTGACCACCGATCCGGGCGCGGCTTACGACAAGGTTGTGGTCATCGACGCCGCCGACATTGCGCCGAGCGTGACATGGGGCACGTCCCCTGAGGATGTCGTGCCGATCACGGGCACCGTCCCCGATCCGGCGAGCTTTGCCGACCCCTCCAAGCAGGAAGCAGCGGCCAAGAGCCTTGCCTATATGGGCCTCGAACCCGGCACACCGATGCGCGAAGTCGAAGTGCAGAATATTTTCATCGGCAGCTGCACCAACAGCCGCATCGAAGACCTGCGCGCAGCCGCGGCGGTGCTTAGAGGCCGGAAGAAGGCTGCCAATATCAAATGGGGCATCGTCGTCCCCGGGTCAGGGTTGGTCAAGGCGCAGGCCGAGTCTGAAGGCCTCGACCGCATCTTCATAGACGCGGGCCTCGAATGGCGCGAACCCGGCTGCTCTGCCTGCCTCGGCATGAACCCCGACAAGGTGCCGCCGGGCGAACGCTGTGCCTCCACCAGCAACCGCAATTTCGTCGGACGCCAAGGTCCGGGTGCCCGCACCCACCTCGTCAGCCCTGCAATGGCCGCTGCGGCGGCAGTGACGGGCAAGCTAACCGATGTGCGGGATTTGATCGGCTAAGTCCCGCTGCGGCACATCTTCCTTTGGGCATATTGACTCGACCCCCTCGCTGCGGAATGTAAATTGGCGTCAGGAGGCGATTGATGGCACGACGTCCGGCCAAGAAGAAAGCTGAAACAACCCAACCCGCTGAGCATCGGGCCGTGGTAGTGGGCTGGACGCAT
Organism: Sphingorhabdus sp.; assembly: GCA_017987825.1. Classification (GTDB taxonomy): domain Bacteria; phylum Pseudomonadota; class Alphaproteobacteria; order Sphingomonadales; family Sphingomonadaceae; genus Sphingorhabdus_B. Next base: position 2,576 of record JAGNSY010000178.1, read on the forward strand.
AATGGTCTTGGCTCGTCAATCGACCTGCGCATTCAGAGCACAGTCTCACAACAGGCGCTGGAGGATCATCAGATCGACAGCCATCATTTCCTGATGACGCACAATCAGGCACTGCTGCTCGCCAAATATCTGCTCGATGCGACCGGACAGGCATTGCCGCAGCGTGTGAAGCCATCATTATGGCGGCGCTTCTTGCCAAAGCGGCAAAAATAGACTTGAGGTCAGAATCAAATGTCGATCTGAATTCAACCTCAAGACTGAAGCGAACTGATTCCAAATGAACCCCGTCTCCACCATCTCTGGCAAGGCCTATCCTTTCGGCCTCAAAAATGTCGACACCGACGTCATCATTCCGGCCGCATGGTTGAAGACGATCAGCCGTTCGGGACTGGGCAAGGGCGCATTTGAGGCGCTGCGCAAGGAGCCCGGCAATCTGTTCGACAGTGCTGAATATGCAGGCTCCCCCATATTGATCGCAGGCGACAATTTCGGTTGTGGATCGAGCCGTGAACATGCCGCATGGGCGCTCGCCGATATGGGAATTCAGGCAGTGATTGCGCCAAGCTTCTCTGACATATTCTCAGGCAATGCCTTCAAGAACGGCTTGCTGACCGTGGCGCTGCCGCAGGAAGCGATCGACCGGTTGATGGAAGTTGCCCAAACCGATCCGATCCATATCGACTTGGAAAACCAAGTGGTGACGACACCCTTTCAGGATCGCTTTGCATTTGAGATCGATGCGTTCCGCAAGAATTGCCTGATGGGCGGCCTCGACGAAATCGGCCTGACGCTGGGCAGCAGCGACGCGATTTCGGCCTATGAATCCAGATTGAACACCGAAAAACCGTGGCTCACGCCCCAGATGATTTGAGGAGAGAGAAATGAAAGCGCTTTTGTCGACCGCCACCGGCGGCCCTGAAACCCTTGTGCTGGGCGACCTGCCCGAACCCGTCGCCGGCCCCGGTCAGGTTGTTGTTGCAGTGAAGGCCTGCTCGATCAACTTCCCTGACACGCTGATCATCGAAGACCGTTACCAGTTCAAACCGCCCCGGCCCTTTGCCCCCGGTGGCGAAATTGCGGGGCTTGTCGATTCGATCGGCGAAGGCGTGACCGGGTTCGCGGTCGGCGACCGCGTGCTCGCAGGCTGCGGCAATGGCGGGCTTTCGGAAAAAATCGTGCTGGGTACGCACAATCTCTACAAAATGCCCGACGAAATGTCGTTCGAGGAAGGCGCCTCGCTGCTGATGACCTATGGCACCAGCGCGCATGCCCTGAAAGACCGCGGTCGGATGAAGACTGGCGAGAGCGTCCTTGTGCTCGGTGGAGCAGGCGGCATCGGCATTTCGGCAATCGAACTCGCCAAAGCCTATGGTGGCCGCGTGGTCGCCGGGGTTTCGAGCGAAGCCAAGGCGCAGGTTGCACGCGAAGCCGGCGCCGACGATGTCGTCGTCTATCCTTATCAGCCATTCGACAAGGACCAGTCCAAAGCAGTGGCTGAAATGTTCAAGGCGGCGGC
>JAGNSY010000031.1 GCA_017987825.1 Sphingorhabdus sp.
AGATTTTTGAAGCGCAACCCTGCGCAGAGTTGAGGATTAGAGTTTTAGTTATGCAAGCCCAGGAAACCCAGAATGAAGGCCTGAAGCGGGCCTATCGCCTCACCGTTACCGTCGCCGACATTGAGTCGCGGATCGACGCCGAAGTGCAGAAAATCGCACCGCAAGTGCGTATGCCCGGCTTCCGCCCCGGCAAGGTTCCCGCAAACCTCGTCAAGAAGATGCACAAGGATGCCCTGCTTCAGGAAGCGCTCAACACGTCGATTCAGGAAGGCGTCCAGAAGACGATCACCGATAACAAACTGCGTCCGGCAACCCAGCCGCATGTGCATCTCGATCATGACTACGCGCCCGGCAAGGACGCTGTGGTCGATTTTCACTTCGAAGTGCTGCCCAGCATTCCTGCCGTTTCGATCGATGGTCTGTCGCTTGAACGCCTGACGGTTGAAGCCGAAGGCGCCGAAATCGACGCCGCGCTGGAGCGACTGGCAGCCGGCAACAAGAATTTCGAAACCGCCGCGAAAAGCTATAAGGCTGTGACTGGTGACGTCGTTGTCATCGATTTCGAAGGCAAGGTTGATGGCGTGCCCTTCGACGGTGGCAAGGGCGAAGGCATGTCGGTCGAGCTCGGCTCGGGCCAGCTTATCCCCGGATTTGAAGACCAGCTAGTTGGCGTGAAGGCCAATGACAGCAAGGTTCTGAACGTCACTTTCCCCGAAGATTATGGCGCCAAGGAACTGGCTGGCAAGGCCGCAACCTTCGACATCGTCGTCGGCGAAGTGAAAAAGCCGGCAGAAAGCAAGGCTGACGATAGCCTGGCACAGGCCTTTGGTCTTGAAAGCCTCGACAAGCTCAAGGAGCTGATGAAGGCTCAGGTTGAGCAGGAACTGAACGGCCTAACCCGCACCTATATGAAGCGCCAGTTGCTCGATCAGTTGGCCGCCGACCATGATTTCGAAGTTCCGCCGTCGATGGTTGAGGCGGAATTCGAACAGATTTGGGCCCAGCTCGAACAGGAAGCAGATCGCGAAGATGATCCCGAAGCTGCGCGCAAGGAAATGGAAGCTGAGCGCGAGGATTATCGCGACATCGCCGTCCGCCGCGTGCGTCTCGGCCTGCTGCTCTCCGAAATCGGCCAGAGCAATGGCGTCGATGTCAGCAATCAGGAAATGCAGATGCTGGTGACACAGGCAGCCCAACAATATCGTCAGGAAGACCGTCAGCGCTTTGTGCAGTATCTGCAGGAAAACCCGATGGCAGCAGCCCAGCTTCGCGCGCCGCTGTTTGAAGACAAGGTTGTCGACTTCCTGTTTGACAAGGCAAGCGTGACCGAAAAGACCGTAACCCGCGCTGAACTCGAAGCTGCGATCGAAGCCGAGCCCGAAGCGAAGCCCGCGAAAAAGGCTCCGGCGAAGAAAGCTGCCGCTAAAAAGGAAGCCGCTCCCGCCAAGGAAGAAAAGCCTGCGGCCAAGAAAGCGGCTCCGAAGAAGGAAGCGGCCAAGGACCAAGGCGAAAAGCCTGCGAAAAAGGCTCCGGCCAAAAAGGCTGCTGCCAAGAAATAGCCGCTCGTTTCGAGCATCGGAAAGGGGCCCGGCGCAATCCGGGCCCTTTTCTGTTTCAGACGGCTCGCTGTTGATATTAATCGACAAAATCGATTAAAAATGGGATTTTAAACGAAGTCTGCGTTCAGTGAAGCGGCGTACATAGGTCAGGTGTCTCGCAATACGCCCGATCTTAACCCTTTTCCTGCTTGAAACTTTCACCTGCTGCCCCGATGTAAGCATCAACAGAAACACAAATAACAGAGGCATTCATGCACGATCCGTTCCGCGATCCCACCCAGGCACTCGTTCCCGTCGTTATCGAACAATCGAACCGGGGCGAACGCAGCTGGGATATTTTCTCAAGATTGCTGCGCGAACGCATCATTTTCGTGACCGGTGAAGTTGAGGACAATATGGCGGCTGTCATTACCGCCCAACTGCTGTTCCTCGAATCCGATAATCCCAAAAAGGATATCTGGATGTACATCAACTCGCCGGGTGGCGTGGTAACCGCTGGCATGGCGATTCACGATACCATGCAATACATCCGCCCCCGCGTTGGCACTGTCTGCATCGGTCAGGCAGCATCAATGGGCAGTTTCCTGCTTGCGGCTGGCGAACCCGGCATGCGGATTGCCTTAACCAATGCCCGTATCATGGTGCACCAGCCCTCTGGCGGTGCGCGCGGTATGGCATCGGACATTCAGATCCAAGCCAATGAAATCCTGCGTATCCGTAAGCGGATGAACGATCTTTACGCCAAATATACTGGCAAGCCGTTGAAGGACATCGAGAAGGCAATGGATCGTGACACCTTTCTCGAAGCCGACGAAGCAAAGGCATTCGGCATTGTCGATGAGGTATTCGACAAGCGCCCGACCGCGACAGATGGTGGCGACAGCTGATCTGCGCTGAACCTCTTTACCATTTATCTACCGCGTTTCTGAAAGGAAAAGGCGGCTTTTTCGGCTATTGCGAAATATTGACATCGCGATAGGATGGCAAATCACAGGCAAGTCTGGTTAAGTTTTGCCATGCGTAGTACAGGACGTTTATGACCAAGTTGAGCGGCTCCGATACCAAGAGCACCCTATATTGCTCCTTCTGCGGCAAGTCGCAGCACGAGGTCCGCAAGCTGATTGCGGGGCCGACCGTTTTCATCTGCGATGAATGCGTCGATCTATGCAACGACATCATCCGTGAAGAAACCAAGGGCGCGCTGACCGGTAAAAAGGATGGCGAAGTCCCGACACCGCAGGAAATCTGCGACGTTTTGGACGATTATGTCATCGGCCAGTTTCAGGCCAAGCGTGTGCTCTCTGTCGCGGTCCATAACCATTATAAGCGCCTCAACCATGCGCAGAAAAACGGCGATGTCGAACTCGCCAAGTCGAATATCTTGCTGATTGGGCCGACTGGCTGCGGCAAGACTTTGCTCGCGCAGACGCTGGCAAAGACCTTTGACGTGCCGTTCACAATGGCCGATGCCACGACCCTGACCGAAGCTGGCTATGTTGGTGAGGATGTCGAGAATATCATCCTGAAGTTGCTTCAGGCCTCCGACTACAATGTCGAACGCGCGCAGCGCGGCATCGTCTACATCGATGAAATCGACAAGATCAGCCGCAAGGCCGAAAACCCCTCGATCACCCGCGATGTCAGCGGGGAAGGCGTGCAACAGGCGCTGCTCAAGCTGATGGAAGGCACAACCGCCAGCGTACCGCCCCAGGGTGGCCGCAAGCATCCGCAGCAGGAATTCCTGCAGGTTGATACAACCAACATCCTGTTCATTTGCGGCGGTGCTTTTGCTGGTCTGGAAAAGATTATTTCCAACCGCTTGGAAGGCAAATCGATCGGTTTTGGCGCGCATGTCGCCGATCCGGATGAGCGTCGCACGGGCGAAGTGCTGAAGCAGATTGAACCCGAGGATTTGCTGAAATATGGCTTGATCCCTGAATTTGTCGGGCGCTTGCCGGTGACAGCGACGCTGGAAGACCTTGACGTTTCGGCGCTGGTCAAGATTTTGTCGGAGCCGAAGAACGCGCTCGTCAAACAGTATCGCAAGCTTTTCGAAATGGAGAATGTCGGGCTGACATTCACCGACGATGCGCTTGAAGCCGTCGCCAAGCGTGCGATCGAACGCAAAACTGGTGCGCGCGGCCTTCGCTCGATTCTGGAAGCTATCTTGCTCGACACGATGTTCGAACTTCCGTCGATGCACGGCGTCAGCGAGATCGTTGTCGACAAGGATGTCGTCGATGGCCGGAAAGAACCTGTGCGCGTCTTTTCAGAGACAGCAAAAGAGTCTGCCGCTTAATTTTTTCTGAAGCTGTTGCCGGTGTGCAACAGTATTCAAAACCTAAGTTGGAAGTCGCAGATTTCCTAGGCTTTTTCGGCTGTTTCTGCGGCGTTTTAGACGCCTGCACTGTGCGACCATGCTGCAAAGCAGCAAATGTCACATTCCTGACACACAAAGGGGGCAGCGTTGCTGCAGCCCGAGCTTTGCCGAATCGGCAGATTCAAGCTAACGGCGGGATATGGGGGCGTTTGCCTTCGCACACATATAGGGGTATAAGATGCAAATCCGTTACTATCTGGCGGCAGGCGTTTCTGCTGTTTCCATGGCAATTTCGGGCGCGGCTTTCGCGCAATCCACCGGTTCGGTGGAATTTGACGAAGAGCCAATCATCGTTGTCACTGGCGCGTCAGCTGCTCGTGGTGTGGCCGGAGTGCAATCCCCCGACACAACCAAAGCCAAAGCGGTCCTCACGCAAGAGTTCATTGAACGTCAGGCTCCTGGCCAGACAGTCAATGATATCATCAATCAGCTGCCTGGCGTCAGCTTCCAGAACAACGACCCGTTTGGTTCGGCCGGTGGTAAAATGTCGATCCGCGGTTTCGACAATACCCGCATCAACCAGACATTTGACGGTATTCCGCTGAATGACTCCGGCAACTATGCTCTATATTCGAACCAGCAGCTCGACTCGGAGCTGATCGAACAGGTCAATGTGAACCTTGGCTCTACCGATGTGGATAGCCCGACGGCTGCCGCTTCGGGTTCGACTGTGAACTACCGCACGCGCAAGCCGGGTGAAGAATTCGGTGTGAAGCTTGTTGGCGCTGCTGGCGATTTCAACTTCTTCCGCATTTTCGGCATGGTCGATACCGGTACTTTCACCTCCTTCGGGACCCGTGCGTTTTTCTCCGCAAGCATGTCGCGGAACGATACCGTTTTTGGCAATGCCAATATGCCTGCATATACGGCGACCCCGACTACGGCTGCTCGACCCGCAATAACGTCGCGCACGGGTGAAATCGAGAAGCAGCAATATAATGCCCGCATCTATCAACCGATCGGCGACAACGGCGACTATGTTTCGGTTTCCGGGCATTATAACGAAAACCGCAACAACTTCTTCGGTTCGACCGGCCTTCGTAACGTCCACAACATTGCGTCGAACTTCGTTCCAAATATCTTTCCGCAAAACAAAGATGATCGCGACTACGGCATTGCCCGCTGTCAGACGAACCAAGCAGCACGCCCGGGATTGGCCGATACAGCAAACAGCTGTGGCTCGACCTTTGACGAGCGTTTCAATCCTTCGAATACCGGCAACATCCGTATCAACGGCCGCTTCACTCTCGCCGAAGGCCTGATCCTGAACGTCGATCCGAGCTTCCAATATGTAAAAGCCAATGGCGGTGGCACCGTTGTCGGACAAGAAGTTCGTCGTGACGTCAATCCGTCCGGCGGTGCTGCGAACTGCAATACGACCGCAAACAGCGCAACTGTGAGCTGCCAGACCGGTTATATCGGCGGCACGCCCTATTTCGGTCGTGACTTGAACGGCGACGGCGATTTGCTCGATACCATTCGTCTTCTCGCACCAAGCCAGACACAGACCCGTCGCTTTGGTTTGATCGCCGGTTTGCGCTACGAGATTAACGACAATCACACCGCGCGTATTTTCTACAGCTTTGACCGCGCCCGCCATCGTCAGACCGGTGAAGTTGGCGGCTTGCTCTCCGACGGCTCGCCTATCGATGTTTTCCCTGTCAATGATGGACTCGCTGATCAGGGAGGAAACATCCTGCAGAAGCGTGATCGTAAATCGATCGCCAGCTTGAACATGATCGGCGGCGAATATCGCGGCGAGTTCGGTCCTCTTACCGTCCAGGTCGGTGGTTCGTATAAAATGTTCAAGCGTGACTTGAACAACTATTGCGCAACTTCAAGCGCAACAGGCTTTGTTGAATGTTTTGGCACCAACGCAGCTGGTTTGGCCGCTTGGCTGGCAGCAAACCCGACCGTAACGACGGGTCCGGGTGTAACTTCGCCCGTGCAAGGTCCGCAGCAGCGCGTTCGCAAGTACAACAAATTCACGCCTAATCTGGGTTTCACCTATGATTTGACCGACGATATCAGCGTGTTTGCGAACTATTCAAAAGGCGTTCAAGTCCCGGGTACCGACAATCTGTACAACGCGTTCTTCTTCCCGACTGACTCAGATGCCGCGAACCCGGTACCTGAAACCACGGACAATTTCGATCTTGGCTATCGTGTGAGCACTGGTCAGGTGCAAGCGCAAGTTGGCGTCTGGTACACCATCTTCAACGATCGTCTGGCTTCGTCATTTGACCCCGAAACCGAACGCAACGTTTACCGTAACTTGGGCCGTGTTGACAAATACGGCATTGACGCCAGCGTATCGGTCCGTCCGATCCCCGAAGTCGCGATTTACGGTTTCGCATCTTATCTGAAGTCAGACATTAAGGACAATGTGCAGAATGGCGTTTGTACTGCTGCCCAAGTAACTGGTCGCTTGAACCTTTGCACGGCCGTTGGCGGTCCGGCATTTGCTTTGACGGCGGGCAAGCGCGAATCGGGATCGCCCACATTCACTTGGGGTGGTCGCGTTCAGGGTGAACTGGGTCCGGTTGAACTGGGTATGCAGATCAAGCGCACCGGCCCGCGTTACGTTAACGATCAGAACATTCCGCTGGTTCAGACCGTAAATGGTGTTGCAAATACCGTCGTCTATGGCGCCAAAACACCGTCTTACACCCTTGTCGACCTCAACGCGCGAGTTCGCCTTGATTGGGCTGGCCTGGGTGACAAGACCTATTTCCAGTTCAACGTGAGCAATGTTTTCGACAAGCTTTATGTTGGCGGATTTGATGGACAACTTGCCGACAATTCGGTGCCGTTCGTCCAGATCGGTGCTCCGCGTACTCTTATCGGATCGCTCGTCGTAGCGTTCTAAGCGTGCAACATAATCTATAGGAAAGGGCGGGGCTTAAAAAGCGCCGCCCTTTTCATTTGTAGATACAGCTATCCAGCCCGTCGCGCTTCACCACCCCTATCCGGGCGGCGATGCTGTTGCCATAGCGGCGGGTGAAGCCGCCTGCGCCGTTAACGGCGCGCTTTTTGGGCAGGGGCAGGGCGGCTGCCATGCGTGCTGCCTCAACACGACTGAGATTGGCTGCGCTTTTCTTGAAATAACGTTGCGCGCCCGATTCAGCGCCATAGGTGCCAATACCGGTTTCCGCGACGTTGAGATAAACCTCGATAATACGTCGCTTTCCCCAAAATGTTTCGATGAGGAAGGTGAAATAGACCTCTGGCACCTTGCGGACATAGCGGGTCCAGCCGCTGCCTTGCCAGAGGAAGACATTCTTTGCGGTCTGCTGGCTGATTGTAGACCCGCCCCGCATCCGTCCGCCGCGCTGGTTGCGCTTGATCGCCTTTTCAATCGCTTCGGTATCAAAGCCGCTATGCTGGCAGAATTTCCCGTCTTCAGCCGCGATGACGGCGCGCACGAGATTGGGCGAAATGTTCGAAAGAGGCTCCCAATCACGTTCGGATCCATTGCTGTCGAACAACATGGTCAGCGTCGTGGGCACCGGTACGAAACGATACAGCAGCACCAAGGCGAAAGTGATTGCCAGATACCAGAACAAGCAGCGGAACAGGAATGTGAAGAAACGGGCGACGGGCGAGCGCTTTGTTTGAGCCATAGGCCGAAACTAGCGCGCACCCGTGGCCGCGTCATCCATTTTTACAAATGCCTTAGATGGCAGCGAGCAAACGCTTTTCGCCGGCAATCCGCAGCATCGCCTTTTGCAGCTTTTCGAAAGCCCGCACCTCGATCTGGCGCACGCGTTCGCGGCTGACATTATATTCCTGACTCAGTTCCTCGAGTGTGCGAGGCTCTTCGATCAGGCGGCGTTCGGTCAGGATATGCTTTTCGCGGTCGTTGAGGCTGCCCATGGCTTCCAGAAGCAACTGGTGGCGAACATCACTTTCCTGCGCTTCGGCAACGCGTTCATCCTGCAGCGGTTCGTGATCGACCAGCCAATCCTGCCACTGGCCGTCGCCATCCTCGCGCATCGAAACGTTGAGCGAGGTATCCCCGCCCATCGCCATGCGGCGATTCATTTCGATGACTTCGCTCTCCGAAACGCCCAGGTCTGTCGAGATTTTGGCGACGTCTTCAGGCCGCAGATCGCCATCTTCAAACGCCTGCATGTTGTTCTTCATGCGGCGGAGGTTGAAGAAAAGCTTCTTCTGCGCGGCGGTGGTGCCGATCTTGACCAAGCTCCAGCTGCGCAGGATGAATTCCTGCATCGAAGCCTTGATCCACCACATCGCATAGGTTGCGAGGCGAAAGCCGCGATCAGGATCGAATTTCTTGACGCCCTGCATCAGGCCGACATTGCCTTCAGAGATCAGCTCCGAAACGGGAAGGCCATAGCCGCGATAGCCCATCGCTATCTTGGCGACGAGGCGCAGGTGTGACGATACAAGCTGCGCAGCAGCGGCAGGATCTTCATGTTCCTGATAGCGCTTCGCGAGCATATATTCCTGCTCAGGCGCAAGTATCGGATATTTTTTGATTTCCGCGAGATAGCGGTTGAGGCTGTCGTCCCCCCCAAGGGCAGGGATAGTTGCCGGAACATTTTTAGTCTCTGACATTATCTTCCTCTTTCATGTCCGCGCCGGGGCCTCATCAAGCACCCCATTGTCGAACGGTTACAGTGAAACTCTATGCCTTAAGTGACGTTAGCAGAAGCTGAATATCATCGGGCAATCTGCTTTCGAAACCCAGCTTTTCACCGGTAACTGGATGAATAAACCCCAGTGACACCGCGTGCAAGGCTTGTCGGTCAAAATAGGACTGATTTGGTCCAAATCTAAATGCTTTTCGTCGATTATTATAAGTGGAATCACCGATAAGGGGATGTCCGATATGCGCCATATGGACACGCACCTGATGGGTGCGCCCCGTTTCCAGTCGACATTCGACCAGCGATGCTTCCCTAAACTGCTCTATGGTGCGGTAATGGGTAACGGCGTGTTTGCCCTTGCCTTCGGGTAGCACCGCCATTTTCTTGCGATTGGTCGTCGAACGACCGATCTGTGTCCGGATTGTTCCACCCGCGGGCGAGGGCTGCCCAACGACAACCGCCAAATAACGGCGTTCAATGTAATGGGTGGCAAATAGCTTTGCCAAACCTTCATGCGCGACATCCGATTTGGCAACCACGAGCAGACCCGATGTGTCACGGTCGATGCGATGGACAATCCCGGGCCGCTGGACGCCGCCAATTCCCGACAATTTTCCCTTGCAGTGGTGGAGCAGGGCATTCACCAATGTGCCGTCAGCATGACCTGCTGCAGGATGCACGACCAGCCCTGCCGGTTTGTTGACGATGATCAGATGCTCATCCTCGAAAACAATGTCGAGTTCGATGTTTTGCGGCGCGGCCTTGTCCGGGATCGGCGCAGGAACGGTGAGTGTAAAGGTCTGGCCCTGGTGGCGTTTGCTCGACGGATCGGTCACGGCCTGACCAGCGATATGCAAAGCATCTGCCTCCAGCAGCGCCTGTATGCGCGCGCGTGAGAGCGTGGGTATGGCTTCCGCGAGAGCGCGGTCCAACCGTCCCGGCCCCAAAATGCCGCTATGCTTGACTTCCTGCCCCTCCATAGCCACGAATGTGGGGGCATTTTGTTGTTTATCAAGCTTGGTTTGCCGATTTTGAGCTTGTAACATCCATTGAAGGGTTGAAACGGCCTTGCACAGCGTTCATTGCACTGACGTCACGACCAACAGGGGATCCGTCTGGCCATGTCCGACACCGAACTCGATCTTGCCGCTTTGCTTTGCTCGCGTCTTTGCCACGATTTGCTGAGCCCTGTTGGTGCCATGAACAACGGCTTAGAACTGCTAGCCGATGAGCATGACCCTGAAATGCGCAAACGCTGCATGGACCTGCTCGCTGAAAGTGCCAAATCGGCAGCGGACAAGCTGAAATTCTTCCGGCTTGCCTTCGGTGCTGCCGGTGGGTTTGGCAGTGAGGTTGACCCCATGGAGGCCAAAGCCGTGATAGAGCCGCTGGTGACCAGTGACGGGCGCACGACGCTGCATTGGGGCGTTCCAGCGGGGTTGATGCCTAAAAAGGCTGTGAAGGTGCTCTTGAACCTTGTGCTGATCGCCAAGGATGCATTGGTGCGTGGTGGTGAATTGCATGTGGGCGCCGAAGCGCGCGAGGGCGAACAGGAAATCGTTATCCGGGCAACCGGGCCACGTATTATCATGGATCAATCGGTCCGGGACGCGCTCTCCGGAGAGTTGACTGAAAGCCAGATCGACTCACGCACAGCAGCCGCTTGGATGGTTCGCGGGCTTTGCGCGGCTAATGGAGGTCTGGTACAGATTGCGGGCCCGGACGATACGCAAATCGTTATCGGAGCGCTCGTTCGCTGACGCCACATATAGGGCCAGTGTAAAGGCCTTTTTAACCAAGATCGCCTCATAAGACGCTCAACCAATATTTGAGGCGTCTGAAATGGATGATCTGCGCGAAGATTTTATCGCGGAAACCCGTGAAACCTTGGAAATCCTCGCCGGACAGCTTGTCCAGTGGGAAAAGACGCCGGATGATCTCGGGCTGATAGATAGCGCATTTCGCTTCGTCCACACGGTGAAGGGCAGCTGCGGTTTCCTTGATTTACCGCGGCTTTTGCGGCTTAGCCATGCAGCTGAAGACGTTTTAAGCCATGCGCGCGATGGTCGGATAAGTGTTTGCCCGGAGCTTGTGTCCGCGACTTTGGCAGTAATCGACCGGATTGCCGCACTAACCGATGCGCTCGAAACCGGAGAGTCGGTTTTTGATGACGACCCCAGCTTGATAGCCGCAATGCTTGAATTCCTGCCAACAGCGCAAGCAGTTGAAGAGGAGACTCTGGCAGCAGGTTCGGATGACCTCAACGAAGAAGTCGCTTCGACCGTCGACGATCATAGTAGCCGAAGTAAATCGCGGACCGTCCGCGTGTCGCTGAACCTGCTGGACAAGTTAATGAACGGGGTTTCCGACCTCGTTCTGGCGCGAAACGAGGTGTCGCGCCAGCTCCGCCGCTATGGGGCCTCGACCGAAATCGATCATGCTTTTGGTCGCCTTTCGACCACCGTTGCCGAAATGCGCGATGCCATCGGGATGATGCGCATGCAGCATATCGACCGGCTGTTTTCATCGCTTCCGCGATTGCTGCGCGACATTTGCATCGACCTTGATAAGCAAATCGAACTTACTGTCGAAGGCAGTGAGGTAGAGGTTGATCGCGAAATGGTAGAGGCGCTGCGCGATCCGTTGACTCACATTTTGCGCAACTCGGCAGACCACGGTATCGAAAGCGCCGAGGAACGCCGCTCTGTCGGCAAAGATCCTGTCGGCCATATCCAAGTTGTAGCGCGTCAATCGGGTAACCAGATCCTCGTCGAGATCAGCGACGATGGTCGCGGTATCGATGTCGAGAAGTTGGGCCAGAAGGCGATTGCGCGCAAATTGCTGACGATCAGCCAGTGGCAGAAAATGTCTGAACGCGCCAAACTCGACACGATTTTTGCGCCGGGCCTGTCGACTGCAGACGCAGTGACGGCCATTTCCGGGCGGGGCGTCGGTATGGATGTCGTTCGCAACAATATGCACGCGATTGGTGGCACCATCGACCTCGAGAACCATGAGGGCCATGGTCTGAAGATTACGCTGCGACTGCCGCTGACCTTGTCGATCATCGCTGGGCTTTCCTTGCGAGCCGGGGGGCACATATTCGGTATTTCGCGTTCGTCGGTGGTAGAAATCATCTCGGTTGCCAACCGGAATGTTGAAATCGAACATATCGGTGACATGCCGATTGCCAAAGTGCGCGGCGAACGGCTCGCTTATGCAAAGCTGGAAGCCTTGCTGGATGTTGAGGAAGTGGCATGTAGCCAAGGAACGGCGCGCACTTTGGTGATCATCCGTCCCGCTGTGGGCGCCACATTTGCGCTGGACGTTGAGGCAGTGGTCGACAATGAGGAACTCGTGGTTAAGCCCGGTGCCCCGCTGGTGATGGCGACCGGGCTGTATGCCGGAACAACGCTTCCCGACAATGGACGCCCCATGCTTTTGCTTGATGCAAGCGGCCTCGCTGCGGCAATCGGTGTCGAGGAAGATATATTTGAGCGTGATACGACACGTCACGATGCTGCGCATCTCGAAAAACGACAGATCGAGTCGGGACTGCTGTTCGAAACGATGGATGGAACGATCCGGGCAATCCGTCTGGCTTCGGTCGAGCGGATGGAGGACTTTGAACGCGCTGCATTCCACGAGGTGGGTGGGCGCCTATGTATTTCGGTGAACGGAACGCTCTTCGATGTTCGCGGTCTCGATGGCCTGCCAGAGCAAAGCCATGTCAAACTGCTGCGTTTGACGGACGGGTCCAGCACCGTGTTTCTTGCGGTTGCGGACGTCATCGACATCTTCGCAATTGACGGTGAGGTTGCACCGTCTCTCAATCCGGAAATCTACGAAGGCATTGTTCATGTCGATGGGCGACCGATTGAATTGCTCAGCAGCTTCAGCTTCTTCGAACTGAACTCCGATGCAATGCGAAGCCATGCTTCGGGACGGCCCTTGTGCTTTATCAGCGCTGAAACAGAAGATGGCTGGGAACAGAGGGTTTTGGCACCGCTGCTCAAGGCATCAGGCTATGATGTCACATTTGATGAGCAGCATCGCTCAGCCGCATCAGTCATGCTGTCGCTTGACGCGAACGCCGATGCCGAAAACGGCGACAGTCGTCTTGTGAAATTGCGCGACAGCCTGCGTCCAGCCGAGGGCGGGCAGGATTCGATTTATCGCTATGATCGTGCGGCGCTGCTTTCGGCGGTCAGCGCAAAAATTGCCGGAGGCGCGTAATATGACCAAGCTATTCCTGATTGCAGAGATTGCAGATACTTCCATTGCCATCTGCAGTGAGGTCATCGAGTCAGTTGTTACCGTGGGTGATGTGGTTGAAGTTCCGCGGTGTGACCCGGTCATTGCCGGACTATTCGCACTGCGAAGCCGTGTGCTAACGCTGATTGATTGTCAATATCGGGTCACGGGTCAGCGCAAAGTCGTTGATCAAAAAGGACTTGCCGTGGTCGCTTCGATCGGCGGTCACAATTTCGGACTGATGGTCGACCGGGTTAGCGATGTTGTTTCGGTCGCAGAGGATGCCATCATCCCCGCGACAAAGCTCGATCGCAAATGGCGCGAGTTGGTCAAAGAACTTATTGAGATTGACGGCAAACTGCACATGGTTGTCGATCCCGAGCGTTTGGTCGCGATTGAGGACCGTTTGGCTGCGTAATAGATTGTGGATTTTTATTGCCTCCACACTGTCGAATTAACCGGTCACTAACAGCCTGACTTTAGATTGGTTCAAATTGGACCAAGGAGCATCCGCCATGAAAACGTGCCTGATCGTTGATGACAGCAAAGTCATCCGAAAGGTGGCTCGCCACATATTGGAAACATTGGAATTTCAAGTCGACGAAGCGTCGGACGGCAACGAGGCACTGGATCAGTGCGCCAACCGCCAACCTGACGTCATCCTTCTCGATTGGAATATGCCAATCATGGGCGGGATGGAGTTTTTGCGCGCCTATCGGGCTTCGACCGCTGCGTGCGCCAAGGTAATATTCTGCACCACAGAAAATGGCATTGGCCATATTCAGGCGGCCATCGAAGCCGGAGCGGACGAATATGTGATGAAGCCGTTCGACCGGGAAACGCTGGAAACCAAATTGCAGATGGTCGGTTGCATCTGAACGATAGACTATGCGCGCATCCTTAGGCCTTGCATCTCCGGTTTCGGAGCAACCCGATCGTCCAATTAAGGTCCTGCTTGTCGACGACAGCAATGTTGTGCGTTCGATTTTCGCACGGATGTTGAGCGACAGCGGTGAGGTGGAAATTGTCGGTGAAGCCGGGAACAGTGAAGATGCACTAAGGCAGCTCAAAAATGTCCAGCCTGACATTATCCTTCTCGACATTGAAATGCCCGAACGTTCGGGCTTGGATGCATTGCCGGACATATTGGATGCAGCAGGCGGGGGCAGGGTGCTCGTCGTCTCCTCTTTTGTTGAAGAAAATGGTCCTGCAGCGATCCGTGCGCTCGAGCTGGGTGCGTGTGATACGCTTTCGAAACCGGGTCGTTTTGGCTTTGCAGGCCGCTTTCCCGAGTTGCTGGTTGAAAAAGTCGTCCGGTTGGGTAGCTCTTCGCGACTAGTTGCGCGAAAAAATGTCGAGCCGGAACATCGCAATCCTGAAGCTGACTCAAAATTTGAGCTTTCGCGGCCTGAATGTATCGCCATCGGTGCATCGACAGGCGGAATTCCGGTCATCTACGACATTGTCCGCAATCTGCCTGCTGAGCTGAATTGCCCGGTGTTCATCGCCCAGCATCTGCCTGATGCCTTCATGGAATTTTTTGCGCGTCAATTGTCTGCTCAAACCGATCGCACAGTATGTGTCCCCAAACCGGGAGCAGAAATCCGTGAACGCACCATCTATATTTCGCCGGGCAGCGCACACCTGACCTGCGGGCAAAGCGGGCGCCGAAGGAAGATTGAACATCTCGATCACTATGCGGGCAGTCGTTACAGCCCGTCGGTCGACGCGTTGTTTGAATCTGTAGCAAAAGTTTACGGCGCGGGCGCGCTGGCGGTCGTCTTAAGCGGTATGGGTAATGACGGCGCGGCGGGTGCAGTTCACCTTTCGGCCGCCGGGGCCAATATCATCGTACAGGACGCTGAAAGTTCGGTGGTATGGGGCATGCCCGGGGCGGTTGCCAAAGCTGGTCTGGCAGATGCCATTTTGCCACCCGCCCTGATGACCCGCCTGCTCGCCCGGGCTGTCAAATAATGGGGGAGGCTGCCGTCGCACGCGCGCACCGCAAGCTTTCCGATTTGCTCGCGCGCGAGACCGGCCAACAACTGCTGGCGAACAGACACTGGCGCGTCGAAATGGCGCTGAAACCGATCCTGCGCAAACATTCCATCCCCGATATCGATATGCTGGCCACGATCCTGGATGGGGGAGGCGAACCGGAACTTCTCAAGGAATGCATGGAATCCATGGTCAACAATGAAACCTGCTTCTTCCGCGACCAGGCGAATTTCGCGCTTTTGACTGGGCCTGTAATGGATTCGCTGCGCGCTGCGAGGTCTAGTTCAAAGCGCTTGCGGATATGGTCTTCTGCATGCTCGACAGGTCAGGAGCCACTATCGCTTGCTATGTCGTTCCTCGAAAATGCCGAAAAGTGGCGGGGATGGACCATCCAAATTCTCGCAACAGACATTTCGACCAGCGCATTGGCCAAAGCGCGCAAAGGGCAAT
>JAGNSY010000032.1 GCA_017987825.1 Sphingorhabdus sp.
CCCGAATAGAAATCGACATTCGGGAACAGCTTCTTCTCGATGAAATAGGGGTCGTTGAGCGCCATTTCCTCAAGCTGCATCGCAACTTCGAAGATAGGGTCATTGACCTTGAGCGCGGTCAGCACTTCGCGCACCGTTTTCTGCATGACGGTCGCACGCGGATCATAATTTTTGTACACGCGGTGGCCAAAACCCATTAGGCGGAACGGATCATTTTTATCCTTGGCGCGCGCGATATAGTGCGGAATCTTGTCGGGTGTGCCGATTTCGCGCAGCATGTTGAGCGCCGCTTCATTGGCACCACCATGTGCCGGACCCCACAGACAGGCAATGCCGGCGGCGATACAGGCAAAGGGGTTAGCGCCCGACGAACCGGCAAGGCGCACTGTCGAGGTGGACGCGTTCTGCTCGTGGTCGGCATGCAGGATGAAGATACGATCCAGCGCCTGCTCGACAGCGGGAATGACCTCATATTCTTCCGCCGGAACGCCAAAGGTCATGCGCAGGAAGTTGCCGGTGTAAGACAGCTTGTTGTCGGGGTAGATGAACGGCTGCCCGACCGAATATTTATAAGCCATTGCCGCAATGGTCGGCATCTTTGCGATCAGCCGGTGGCTGGCAATCTTGCGCTGCACAGGATCGGCAATGTCGGTTGAGTCATGATAGAATGCCGACAAGGCGCCAACTACGCCGCACATGATAGCCATAGGGTGCGCGTCGCGACGGAAGCCGCGATAGAAGGTGGCCAGTTGCTCGTGCAGCATTGTGTGCCGCGAAATGGTGTAACTGAAATCGTCCAGTTCCTGCTTCGACGGCAATTCGCCATTCAGCAGCAGATAGGAAACTTCCATGAAGCTCGACTCTTCGGACAGTTCCTCGATCGAATAGCCGCGGTGCAACAACACACCTTCGTCGCCATCAATATAGGTCAGCTGCGATTCACAGCTGGCGGTTGAGGTAAAGCCCGGGTCGAAGGTGAAGCAATCGGTCTGGGCGTAAAGCTTGCGGATGTCGATAACATCCGGTCCCACCGTCCCCGATACAACAGGCAGGTCGACCTGCTGGTCACCCAAGTTGAGAGTCGCAACCTTGTTTGTCATGCGCGTTCCATTCACTCATTTGGCCGGGGAAAGCCGATTTCATTTTACTCCTGTCAAACCGCCAAAT
Source organism: Sphingorhabdus sp. (assembly GCA_017987825.1). Classification (GTDB taxonomy): domain Bacteria; phylum Pseudomonadota; class Alphaproteobacteria; order Sphingomonadales; family Sphingomonadaceae; genus Sphingorhabdus_B. The sequence goes on from JAGNSY010000032.1 coordinate 1,168, forward strand.
CCGGTATGTTTTTATAGTTTTGGCAGCCTCACAAAAGGCGGGAGACGAAAATAGAGGCATAGCAAGACCGAGGTCGGAATATACCCCTTATCGCGGCTTCCTTGCGCAGTTTTGTGCGGCGCGTCAAGGGCATCGAAAACGGCTTGTTTCTCGTTGAAACACAAGCATAACAGACTTTGTGGTGGTGCACTGGTTTCAGGGCTGACCGCAACATGCAATTTGCTATCGATGAACCCATATCGAACAAACCCAACCAAACGGGCGGCAAGTGGCGATCTCTTATCGAAAACTGGTTGGAATCTGAAAAGGAACGCCTTCCGCTTTTGATTCCGGTCGCGTTGGGTCTTGGAATTTCGATCTGGCAGGTTTTTGGCGCAGACTATGGGTGGTTGCTCGCCAGTGCCTGCATCGGCACAACATTGCTCGGACTTTCCATTGGCCCATCGTCGCGATTGAGGGGGCTAATGCTCTTTGGCGTTCTTTTGATTGGGCTGGGCTTCGGCGCCATCGCATTCAAATCATGGCTTTACGGCGCTGCACCGTTAGAAGGGCCATGGATTGGCAAGCTGCACGGGCGTGTCGACAGCATAGAAGATGTGTCGGCACGCGACATTGTCCGTTACCGAATATATGTTGGCCAACATCCGGAACTGCCGCCGATCATCCGGGTTAATATCGACAAAGAACTCGCATCGCCCGAAATCGCTCCGGGAAGCGTCAGCGAATTCAGGGCGCGATTGATGCCACCACCGGGGCCTGCGCTGCCCGGTAGCTATGATTTCGCACGCACAGCATGGTTTGGCGGAATCGGTGCAACGGGCCGGATATTAGGGCCTGTTCGCATCATTGCTCCGCCTCTCGACCAGCAAGATTTCTGGAACAATGCCCGCAACGCGTTGTCGACGCGGATCCAGTCGGCGATGGGTACTGAAACTGGCCCGGTCGGCAGCGCTTTGCTGGTCGGTACGCGCGGCAGTATCGAAGAAACTGATGCGGAGGCATTGCGCAATTCGGGAATGGCGCATCTTTTGTCGGTCAGTGGGCTGCATGTGACCGCTGTTGTCGGCGGAACCTTTATACTGGTCGCAAGTCTGCTGGCGCTATGGCCATGGTTAGCATTGCGCATGTCGGTGCCGCTAGCGTCGGCCGCCTGTGCTGCCATCGTCGCGATACTCTATACATTGTTGACCGGCGCCGAGGTGCCAACCGTGCGCGCCTGCATAGCTGCGTTGCTCATTCTCGTCGCCTTGGCGATGGGGCGAGACGCGTTGTCGTTGCGCTTACTCGCCGCTGGCGCCACCTTTGTCTTGCTTTTCTGGCCAGAGGCGCTGGCCGGACCCAGTTTTCAATTAAGCTTTGCAGCTGTTGGAACGATCATCCTTTTGCACGACAGCAAATGGATGCGAAACTTTACGCAGCGGCGAGAGGAAGCCTTGCCCTTACGGATAATGCGGCAATTTCTGGAGCTGCTGCTGACCGGATTGGCCATCGAATTGGTGCTGGCCCCGATTGCCTTGTTTCATTTCCACAAAAGCGGCCTCTATGGCGCGCTGGCGAACATTGCGGCCATTCCCCTAACTACATTTCTGGTGATGCCAGCGCAGTTGCTGGGCCTTTTGGCAGATGTCATATGGTCGGGTTTGGGCGCACCCTTTTGGTGGGTGGCGACGCAGGGTATAGGGGCAATTCTGTGGATAGCCCATTCGGTGAGTGCTGCGCCGGGGGCGGTAGCATTGTTGCCAGAAATGCCGGTTTGGGCTTTCGGAACTGCTATGCTGTCGGGGCTGGTAATGGCGATATTTTTATCGCGCTGGCGATGGTTGGCGCTGGGGCCGTTGGCGGTTGCGACCATAGCTATGCTCAATGCACCGCGTCCCGATATGCTGTTAACCGGTGATGGCCAGCATCTGGCGGTCATATATGGTGATGGACAACTGGCTTTGCTGCGACCCAGGGCAGGGGAGTATGCACGCTCCATCTTGGGTGAAACGGCGGCCATTGGGGAAGATGCGACGGCATTGGATGACATGCCGGGTGCAGACTGCAACCCTGACGGATGTACGTTCGGGCTGCATAAAGGCGGGCGCGACTGGCGCGTATTGGCCTTGCGTTCAAGCTATATGATCCCAACGATGGAACTGGCGGCTGCCTGCAGGCGTAGCGATATTGTCATCAGCAACAGGTGGTTGCCCTGGAGTTGCAAACCACGCTGGCTGAAAGTGGATGCCGGGTTGCTGGAGCAAACCGGTGGAATGGCATTTTATCTGGCCGATGCAAAAATAAGCAGCGTTGCTGAAGAAAATGCCCACCATCCTTGGTCGGCTTATGCACCGCAACGTTTGAAGGCGAGGGCCGAACGGCGCGCAAAAGAAAAAGCGGCGAGGGAGGCCCCGCCGCTTTTGAAAAATGCTTTGCAGAAAACTCAGTGATAGCGCCGCAGTAGTCCGGCGAGCCGTCCCTGGACTTCAACCTCGTTTGCGTCATAATATTGCGGGTCATAGCTGCTGTTCGCCGGATCGAGGCGGATGCGGCCACTTTCGCGCCGGAGATATTTGAGTGTTGCTTCTTCCCCGCGAACCAGTGCCACCACAATTTCGCCATCGCGTGCGGTTTGGGTTTTGCGGATCAGGGCATAGTCGCCATCGAGAATGCCTGCCTCGACCATCGAATCACCTGAAACTTCGAGCGCATAATGTTCGCCCGAACCGAGCAGCGCCATTGGCACCGAAAGCGAATTCTGCCCTTCTAACGCTTCGATAGGAGCACCGGCTGCAATCTTTCCGTGCAGCGGGATTTCGATGACGTCATTGGCGGCTACCGGCAATGTCTTGGCCGGGGCAAGGCGATGATCGGCGATATTGGCGACCTTCGCATTGACCGCCTCGTTTTGCGAAAGCGACCGGGCGCTGCCGCCATCGGGCATCTTGACGACTTCCAGAGCGCGGGCGCGATTGGGAAGACGGCGGAGGAAACCGCGCTCCTCCAGAGCACCGATCAACCGGTGCACCCCCGACTTGCTCTTCAGATCAAGCGCTTCTTTCATTTCCTCGAAGGATGGCGAGACGCCTGAGGTTTCAAGGCGTTCGTGGATGAACATCAGAAGCGCGTGCTGTTTGGAGGTCAACATGATTTGTTCCAGTCTGGTTGAACAGATGTGGAACGATTAGGAAACAAAGGGGGGTGTTGTCAAGTGTCTGTCATTCAGAGACATCTGACCTATGTTAGCACATAATATTGCACTTCGCTGTCAACGGGAGTGAATGCAACACCGGAAGGTCGTATTATCAATGCATTAGCCTCTGAAAGTGCTGCCAACATTGCACTGTCATTCACGCCAACAGGCAATAATTTGCCGTCAACCAGTTTGGCGCGCAGATGGTCGGTTCGCGGGCCGTTGGCGGGCAAATCGACGCCGGTTTTTGCAGTGAGTCGCTGTGGCAGCGGGTCTGTAGCCCCGCACAGATGCGCGATCAGCGGGCGCAGATAGAGCATCGCCGTCACAAAGGCCGACACCGGATTGCCCGGCAAGCCCAATGCCACCGCATCGCCCAATCGCCCTGCTATCACAGGTTTTCCGGGGCGCATCGCTATTTTCCAGAAGACAATCTCGCCTCCCGCTGCCGTCAGGGCAGGCACGATCAAATCATGGTCGCCCACCGAGGCCCCGCCAGTGGTGACTATGATGTCATGGTCGGCAAGCGCGCGAAATTGCTGCGTCAGCGCCTCCAGATCATCCGCAACAGCGGGAAATTCGCTCAATTCGGCAGGCAGCCCGCGCAGCATCGCCGCTAGCATGACGCCGTTTGAAGCCGGTATCTGATCCTCTGCGCACGGCTCACCCGGCGCGATAAGTTCACTGCCGGTAGAAACCAGCGCAACGCGCAGCTTGCGCCGTATTTGCAACGCACCGTGCCCGGCCATAGCCGCCAAGGCGATATGCCGCGCATGCAGTTCAGCGCCCTTGGGGACGACGACTGCGCCTTCAACAAAATCACCGCCTGCATGACGCACATTCTGCCCCGCCTTTTTGGGAGCATCGCTTGTCAGCGTGACAACAGCACCCTCGCGAGCGACATTTTCCTGAATGATAACCGTGTCGGCGCCATCAGGCACCACCGCGCCCGTGAAGATGCGCACAGCCTCTCCCGCGTCAACGGCGCCCGCAAACTGCTTTCCAGCAGCGCTCTCCCCGACGACGCGCCAAGGGCCCACAGCATCGGTGAAGCGGATTGCATAGCCATCCATAGCGGACAGATCGCGCGCGGGCTGGGTGCGCAGTGCGACGACATCCTCCGCCGCCCAGCGCCCTGCAGCCTCGGCCAGAGCCACACGCTCGGTCTCAACCGGCGCCTTCAGCGCCAATATCCGGGCCTGCGCTTCCTCAACCGAAATCATGCCGCACGCCAATCGCCCGATTTGCCTCCGCTTTTTGAAAGCAGCCGCACGCTTGAAATCACCATCGCCTTGTCGAGCGCTTTCGCCATGTCATAGATGGTGAGCAGCGCCACCGAGGCCGCGGTCATCGCTTCCATTTCAACCCCGGTCTGCCCTGTCAGGCGGGCGAGCGCGGTGACGCGGATGCCGTCGTCCTCAAAGTCAAAGTCGACCGCGACCATCGACAGCGCGAGCGGATGGCAAAGCGGGATCAGCTCGCTCGTCTTCTTCGCCGCCATGATGCCCGCAATCCGTGCGGTGGCGAGGACATCGCCCTTCTTCACCGCTCCTGCCTTGATCGCTTCCAATGCCTCCGCAGACATGTTGATCCGCCCCTTGGCCACGGCTTCGCGCACAGTTGCATCCTTGGCGGAGATATCGACCATCGCGGCATTGCCTGCTTCGTCGAGATGGGTGAGTTTGGTCATGGGCTTGAGTAATGCCTTGGACAAGGCTGAGTGTCGAGAGGTTGTGCTTGTTTGGTTTCACACGAAGACACGAAGGTTTGAAAGATGTAAGCTTGCATACGGTGCGTAGCGCCATTCAAAAAGGTGGCGACTTTGTTGATCCCTGCGGGATCGGTTTCAAACACCCTCTTCAAAATCTTCGTGTCTTCGTGTGAAATAATTCTCACAACCGATCGGAGCGGAACTAAGCTCCAGTCAGCAGCTTCCGCGTCGCCGCCTCGACATCATCCTGCCGCATCAGGCTTTCCCCGACAAGGAAGGTCCGCACGCCACATTGGGCCATCCGTACGCAATCGGCATGCGAACCGATACCGCTTTCGCAAACCAGCAGCACATCGTCGGGCACCATGCCCGCCAAGCGTTCGGTGGTGGCCAGATCGACCTCGAAGGTCTTCAGGTTGCGGTTGTTCACCCCGATCAGCTTCGATTGGAGCTTTGACAGCGCCCGTTCCATTTCGGCTTCGTCATGCACCTCGACCAGCACATCGAGCCCCTCAACACGCGCCGCCGTTTCAATCTCCGCCATTTCGGCGTCTTCCAGCGCCGCGACAATGATCAAAATCGCATCCGCCCCCATCGCCCTGGCCTCGGCGCATTGCCAAGGGTCGACCATGAAATCTTTGCGGATCACCGGCAACTCGCACGCCGCGCGCGCGGAAATCAGATAATCCTCATGCCCCTGAAAATATGGCGCATCGGTCAGTACCGAAAGGCAAGCCGCCCCGCCCGCCGCGTAGGCGCGGGCATGGGCTGGTGGATCGAAGTCTGCGCGGATAAGGCCTTTGGATGGACTGGCCTTTTTTATTTCGGCGATAAGCGCAAAGCCGTTCTCCGCCTTGGCCCGCAAAGCAGCCTCAAACCCGCGAACGGGGGAGGGGGCGGGCCAATGCGAAAGGCCTTGCGGCTTGCGTACGGCCACTTCAGTGCGTTTGGTTGCGCAGATTTCGGTGAGTTTATCTGACATCAGAAGTTCACCCAGCAATCCAGCAAAGCCTTTGCCAACCCCTTGTCGATGGCCTCGGCCGCTTCCTCTGCACCCGAACGCCAGTCATCCGCATTACCCGCGATGATCAGCGCGGCGGCGGCGTTGAAGAGGACGGCGTCGCGATAGGCGCGGTCTTGCGGGGTTTCCTGCGTGCCAGCGAGCAGGCGACGGAGAGCCTCGGCGTTATAGTCCGCGTCTCCACCTTTCAGGGCTTCGCCAGGGTGGCTGGGGAGGCCTGCGTCTTTGGGAGTTATGCGTTCGACAGGTCGGCCTAGGCGGATAAAACTGCTCGGCCCAGAGATCGAAAGCTCATCAAGCGGTTCGTCACCCGCAACCAGCATTACATCGTCATAGCCGAGCAGTTCGAGCGCGCCAGCATAGACGGGCATGAAATCGGGCCTCGCGACACCGATCAACTGGCGTTTGACACCTGCCGGATTGCAGGCTGGGCCGGTGAGGTTGAAGATGGTGCGCCGCCCTATTTCCCGGCGGATTGGTGCGATGCGGCCCAGCGCTGGGTGGTATTTTTGCGCAAAGAGGAACGCGATGCCGAGGTCGGCAAGGGTCGCCTCCGCCGTTTCCGCTGCCCGGTCGAGATTGAGGCCCAGCGCCTCCAGCGTATCGGCGCCGCCCGCTTTGCTCGACGCCGCACGGTTGCCATGCTTGGCGACCGGCACATCGCAAGCGGCGACAACAATGGCTACGGCTGTTGAGACATTGAGACTATGGGCCCCGTCACCGCCCGTGCCACAGACGTCAATCGCACCTTCTGGGGCCGTCACGCGGATCATGCGGGCGCGCATCGCGCGGACGGCTCCTGCAATTTCCTCCGACGTCTCGTCGCGCTCGGCCATTTCGATCAGGGTGGCCTTGATCTCGGCATCCGACATTTCGCCGTCGAGCATCTGGCCGAACAGGGTTTCTGATTGTTGGAGAGACAGGCCCATTCTCAATATTTCCCGTCATGCTGAACTTGTTTCAGCATCCATCGTGCCACGCAGGCCGGAGGGTAGAGAGGCGAAATGGACCCTGAAACAAGTTCAGGGTGACGGTACTGGAGGGGGCAGGGTTGTGTCACACCCGATCCTTCGGCGTCATTCCGGCCAATCGCATGAAGTTCGCCAGCATCGCATGGCCATGTTCGGTGGCGATGCTTTCGGGGTGGAATTGCACGCCGTGGATGGGCAGCGTCGCGTGACGGAAACCCATGATATGGCCGTCATCGCTGGTCGCGTTGACTATCAGGTCTGCTGGAATGTCCTCGACGATTAGCGAGTGATAGCGCGTCGCGGTGAAGGGCGAGGGGAGGCCCTCAAACAGCCCGCTGCCATCATGGCTGACAGGGCTGGTCTTGCCGTGCATCAGCCCCCCGCGCACTACCTTGCCGCCGAAATGCTGGCCGATGGTTTGGTGGCCGAGGCAGACGCCGAGCAGCGGCTTCTTCGCCTTCGCACATGCCGCGACCACATCGAGGCAGATGCCGGCTTCATTGGGGGTGCATGGGCCGGGTGAGAGCAAAAAGGCCTGCGCACCGCTTGACAGCGCCTGTCCGGCGGAAATCGCATCGTTGCGCACCACCTCTACCTCGGCCCCCAGCTCCTGCAGATAATGGACCAGGTTGAAGGTGAAGCTGTCATAATTGTCGATGACGAGGATACGGTTATTGCTCATTGTCCGAACCCTGCCTCTCCGGCGACGCGGACAGCTTCGCGGGCGGCGGCCATTAGCGCGCCAGCCTTGGCCTCGCATTCGCGCTGTTCATAATCGGGATTGCTATCGGCAACGATGCCAGCACCCGCCTGCACATGCAGCATGCCATCCTTGACGATGCCAGTGCGCAGCACGATGCAGCTGTCCATATTCCCGTCCGGGCTGAAATAGCCGACGCCGCCTGCATAAGCGCCACGGGTTTCGGGTTCGAGTTCGGCGATGATTTCGCAGGCGCGGACCTTTGGCGCACCGCTGACAGTGCCAGCGGGGAAGCCGGCGAACAGCGCATCGAGCGCGTCTTTGCCCTTGGCCAGCCTGCCGACGACGTTGGAGACGATGTGCATCACATGGCTGTAAAATTCGACCATATAGCTGTCGGTCACGGTCACGCTGCCGCCCTCTGTGACGCGGCCGACATCGTTGCGGCCCAGATCGAGCAGCATCAGATGCTCGGCGCGCTCCTTTGGATCGGCGAGCAGGCTGTCGCGGTTTTCGGCATCCTCCAGCGCGGTTTTGCCGCGTGGCCGGGTGCCAGCGATCGGACGGATGGTAACCTCGCCGTCACGGACTCGCACCAATATTTCCGGGCTCGAACCGATGAGGGCAAAGCCGGGCATGTCGAGGAAATAGAGAAACGGCGAAGGGTTGATCCGCCGCAGCGCGCGGTAGAGATCGACCGGGGGCAGGGTGAAAGGCAGCGAGAAACGCTGCGCAAGCACGACCTGGAAGATGTCGCCTGCCGCGATATAGTCCTTCGCCTTCAGCACCATCTTTTCATATTGGCCGGGGGCGAGTGCGGGGGTCGGTTCGGGCAGCGGCGCGAGTTCCACATGCGCCCGGCCAACGGGAACGGGCATAGCCAGCTTGGCTGCGGTCGCGTCGATCCGGTCATAGGCGGCCTCAATCAGCCTGTCGGGATCGCCGCCTTCCGGCCAGATCGGGGCGGCGATGTATAGTCGGTCAGCCAACCGATCGAACACAAGCACCACCGTAGGCCGCACGAACATCATGTCGGGCACGCCGATGGGGTTTGCAGGTGGACGCGGCAGCTTTTCGACAAGACCTATGGTCTCATAACCAAAATGGCCGACAAGGCAGGCAAAGGCCGCAGGGAGCCCTTCGGGCATATCGATACGGCATGCTTCGACCAGCTTGCGCAAACTGGCAAGCGCGCCTTCGCCAGTGGGCGCAAAAGCCGTACGGTCGGTCTGCCAATTGCGGTTGATCTCTGCCGCGTCGCCGTCGGCGCGGAAAACCAGATCGGGGGCAAGGCCGATCAGACTATGCCGCCCGCGCACCGCGCCGCCCTCTACCGATTCCAGAATGAAATCGCCGCGCCCTGCCTCGAACAGCTTGAGCGCTGCGGAAACCGGGGTTTCGGTGTCGGCGATCAGATCGCGCCAGACGATCGCGGACTGGCCAGCGGCAAGCTGCGCGCGTGCAATATCGGCGGGACGGGCTGAGCTGGTGTCGTTCATACCCGTCCGTTACGCCTTACTGTGCCGCGTCCTGATTGGTCAGGCGGCGGCGGATGTCCTTGAGCGCGCTATCATTCTTGCTGACGCCGACTTCGGCGCGCGCGGCATTGATCAGCTGTGCGGCATATTCCTGCTGCAACAGACCGAGCATTTCCTGACGACGGGCGGCGACCAGTTCAACATTCTTGCTGGCATCGCCCTTGATGACTTCGTTGAGGTGCACCACGAACCAGCCCTGGCTGCGCCCGGCGTCGAGCGTTTTGGCGGTGCCCTTTTTCATCGCGAACATCATTGCGAGCGGCGGCGGCATTTGCTGGCCTTCGCGGTTGAGATCCATGCGGCTGCCAGAAACCGCTTCAACTGCGGGCAATTTGGTGCCGACGGCAGCCATCGAGTCAGCAAGCGACTTGCCGCTGAGGACAGCGCGTTGCACCTGTTCGGCAACGACCTTTGCCTTTTTCGAACCTTCGGCCAGCGCCCATTGCTGAAGCACAACGTCGCGCACTTCGGCGAGCGGAGGTGGAGCGGCCTCTTCGAAGTCGGCAACCGAAACCATTGCGAATTTCTCACCGGGCACGATTTCGATCAGCTGCGCCTCGCCATCGCTTTCCATGTCGAACGCAGCCGGCAGGATGCGTTGCATTTCGGCAATTGGCTTGTAAGCGGGTGAGGCCGGGTTCTGGCCGTTGGCGAATAGCTTGGGGGTGGTTTCAACCTTCAGGCCATTGGCCTTCGCCATGTCGCCAATGGTCGAGCCACCAGCAAATTCATCCTCGATTTCAGATGTCAGGTCGGAGAGCAGCTCGGCCTTCTTTTCCGTCGCAATCGTTTTGGCAATTTCGGCGCTGACCGATGCCAGCGGGCGGGCGGCAATTTCATTCACCGCATTCACCCTTACGACGTACCAGCCAAGGCCGCCACGGGTGGGGGCTGCGGTCTTTCCAGCGGTTGTTGCAAAGACGGCATCGGCCACTGCCTTGGATGCCGAGCTGGTCAGTGCTTCACGCGTCACGCCATTGCTGTTGGTTGGGCTGAGGCCCAGCTCGCTGGCGACCGCAGCAATGGATTGTCCGCCCGAAAGCTTTCCAAGCGCAGCCTTGGCGGCCGCTTCGGTCGGGAATACCAGCTGGCTGATGTCGCGGGTTTGCGACGCGGCATATTTCTTGGCATTGGCCTTGTAATAATCGGAAATTTCCTGCGTTGTCGCATCGGCCTTGGCATCGACGATCGAAGCGTCGAAGATCGCGTAGCTGATCGCGCGCTTTTCGGGGATGGTGAAGCGTGCGGAATTGGCGCGGTAATAGGCCTGAAGCACAGCATCACTCGGCGGCGCAGCGGGCAGAAACGCTTGCGAAGGGATCAACGCGACATTGCCCGCGCGCTTTTCGAGCAGCAGCGACGCATATGGCATTACCAGACTGGTCGGGGCAGGCGCACCTACACCCGCAACCGGCAGGATCTGCTGAGCATAGAGGTTCTGCGTGAAATCATCGCGGATCATCGCTTCGGTAAGATCAAGTCCCTGCAGGAAGGACTGGAAGGCCTGATCGCTGAACTTGCCATCGGGACCGGTCACATTGGGAAGCTTGCGGATCTCGGAATCGACCAGGCGCTTGCTCACCGCTATGCCATGCTCTTCGCCAAAGGCCGAAAGCGCATATCGGTTGATCAGCCGCTCGAGCGTGCCATCAAGCCCGCCGCTTTCCACAAACTTTGCCATGTCGAGCGTGGGGTTGTCGCGGCGTTCGGCGCGCAGACTGTTGTCGAGCAGGTCCTGAAATTCGCCTAGGCCGATTTTTTTGCTGCCAACCTTGGCAACATGGCCCTGGCCCAAGCCGCCGAAGCTGCCGGAGCCGGTAACATCGCCCAAGGCAAAGGCAAAACCAACCAGCACAACAAAGGCGAGGGCGATCATGGCACCCCAACGTGAACCCAGAAGCTTGCGGATGAAACTGATCATATTGGTCCTGAAAAACTATGGCAAAGCGCAATTGGCGCCCGCTTTAGGCGGCAGTGCGCGGGCAATCAAGCGCGAAGGCCATTTGGATTTGCACCGCCGATTTGCTAGCGGGCCGAATCATATTCGTCGCCATCTCGGCCCAATCTAAGGATGATACGATGCGCAAGCTGATCGCAGGCAATTGGAAAATGAACGGGCTGATGGCGCAACTTGACGATATAGCGGCGATAAGTGCTGCGGTCGCAGCTTATCCCTCGGTCGATACCGCATTGTGCATTCCTGCCACGCTGATCCGACCTGCTGCCGGTCGGTTCCCCGAGATCGCAATTGGAGGGCAGGACTGCCATATGGCAGTGTCAGGCGCGCATACAGGCTGCATCTCGGCAGAAATGCTCGCCGATGCAGGTGCCAAACTGACTATTGTCGGCCATAGCGAACGCCGAGCGGCGCAGGGTGAAAGTGATGCAGATGTGCGTGGCAAGGCGCTGGCCGCAAAAGCATCCGGCCTGTCTGCGATAGTGTGTGTCGGAGAAACCGAGGCCGAACGCGACGCGGGGCATGCGGAAGCAATCGTCCTCGGGCAACTTGCAGGCTCACTTCCCGACGATGCTGCGGGTGACTGGCTGGCGGTCGCCTATGAACCGGTTTGGGCCATTGGCACCGGACGCATTCCTTCGATCGAGGATGTAGCGGCCATGCATGCTGCGATCCGTAGCGCTTTGGTTGCGCGGTTCGGCGACAGCGGAGCGGCGTTCCGCATCCTCTATGGCGGATCGATGAATGGCGAAAATGCCGCCAGCTTGCTTGCTATCCCAAATGTCGAAGGCGGCCTGATCGGTGGTGCCAGCCTGAACGCGGAAAAATTCCTGCCGATCGTGGCCGCTGCTGCTGCCGCATGAGCGATATTATTTGAAAAGACGGGCCGCCATCCCTATGTGGGCGGCATTCCGGCCATTGGCCTCACAAATTTATCGGACAATAAAATGGGTCTCTTTCATTTCCTCCTCGTCGTTTTTGCCGTCGTTGCGGCTGCGCTGGTCGGCGTTATCCTGATGCAGCGTTCCGAAGGCGGCGGCTTAGGGATGGGGGGAAGCCCGTCGGGCCTGATGTCCGCGCGTGGTGCAGGCGATTTTCTGACCCGCACCACGGCGATTCTTGCGACCCTATTCGTCGGCCTAGCCATCACAATGGCATTTGTTTCGGCTAAACGTGGCGCACCTTCGAGCGTCGATGAAACCCTTGAACGCGCAGCACCCGCCGCACAGCAGCAGCCCGTTGACCCAGCCGCTGCTCCCGCATCTGCGCCAGCCGCTGACAAGGCCGCTCCGGCAGCACCTGCCAGCGACGTTCCGCTCGACAAATAATCGCTGATTACGGTCGCTTTCGCGCAAAGCGCGCGATGGCGTCCACAATTTATTTGCTCCGGCAGGCATATCGCCCCTTGCCGAATCCCATAAACTCGTCTTAGGCCTTTCCTCCCATGGCGCGGTACATTTTCATCACCGGCGGCGTGGTCTCCTCGCTTGGCAAAGGTCTTATGGCAGCCTCACTGGCAGCCCTTTTGCAGGCGCGCGGCTACAAGGTCCGTATTCGTAAATTCGATCCCTATCTGAATGTCGATCCGGGCACGATGTCGCCCTATCAGCATGGCGAAGTCTATGTGACCGACGACGGAGCAGAGACCGACCTCGATCTCGGACATTATGAACGCTTCACCGGCGTTTCAGCGCGGCAATCGGATAATGTGACTTCGGGTCGCATCTATCGCGACATCATCACCAAGGAACGGCGTGGCGACTATCTCGGCGCGACCGTGCAGGTCATTCCGCACGTCACCAACGAGATAAAGGCATTTGCGCAGGCGGACGTTGATGGCCTCGATTTCGTGCTGTGCGAAATCGGCGGCACCGTCGGCGACATCGAATCGCTGCCCTTCATCGAAGCGATCCGCCAGTTGCGGAACGAACTGGGACGCGAGCAGACCGTATTCGTCCATGTCACGCTGGTTCCCTATATTGCGGCCGCAGGTGAGCTGAAGACCAAGCCGACGCAGCACAGCGTCAAGGAACTGACCGCGCTTGGCGTACAGCCTGACATCCTTCTCTGCCGCTGCGAACATCCGCTGCCTGAAAATGAGCAGGCGAAGATTGCGGCGTTCTGCAACGTGCGCAAGGAAGCCGTCATTCCTGCGCTCGATGCGAAATCCATCTATGCCGTGCCGCTGCAATATCATGCAGAGGGCCTCGACTATGAGGTTTTGCGCGCCTTTGGCATTACGCCGGGTGTAGCCCCCGATTTGCGGCGTTGGGAAGACATTCTCGACCGGCAGCAAAATCCCGAAGGCGAAGTCACGATTGGCGTAGTCGGCAAATATGTTGGCCTTGCAGACGCCTATAAGTCATTGAACGAGGCGCTGGCGCATGGTGGCTTTGCCAACCGGGTGAAGGTCAACATCAACTGGATCGACGCAGAATTGTTCGAAAAGGACGATAGCGACATCACCGCGGCGTTGGAGCCAATGCACGCGATCCTCGTGCCCGGCGGCTTTGGCGAACGCGGTTCAGAAGGCAAGATTGCCGCAGTTCGTTTTGCCCGCGAACGTAAGGTTCCCTTCTTTGGTATTTGTCTAGGCATGCAGATGGCCTGCATCGAAGGCGCGCGCAACACGGCGGGCATTGCTGATGCTTCCAGCACCGAATTTGGCCCGACCAATGAACCGGTTGTCGGCATCATCACTGAATGGATGACCGAAGAAGGTCTGCAGACCCGTGAAGCGGGAGGCGATCTGGGCGGCACGATGCGGCTTGGTGC
>JAGNSY010000179.1 GCA_017987825.1 Sphingorhabdus sp.
ACTGGACGAGGAACAGCGCTATGGCGATGCCGCGCAGCCGCGCCCCTCGTGCATTCAAGATCATTGAGAATGCGATGCCCATCAGCAGATACAGGATCGGCCAGACGACACCGAAGGCCCAGCCCGGCGGCTGCGCCTCTGGCTTCACCAGTTCGGCAAACCAGCTATTCTGCTCCCCTGATCCTGAAATTGTACCAGAGAGAAATCCGAGCAACATGATCGTCGGAACAACGAACAAGGCCCATCGCAACAGCGACATCCGCAATTGGGAGGGAGAGGCAAGCTGGCTCATTCTATTCCCTTCGGCCTATAAGAATCGGCAAACCAAAGTCTTACGCACCGCATCCGGAAACGACAAGGCCGCTCACCCAAAAGGGGAGCGGCCTGCCTGAATTTCAAAATTTTGAGACGGATTACGCTTTGCGCGTACCCGAAACCGGCATCGAGCCAAAGGCGCCTGCCTTGACTTCGCCAGTGATGCTGTCGCCATCAACGGTGGCGGTGCAATCGAGGGTCATCGGCATCGGTACCGTCATGTCCATCTTCCAGCTCAGCGTGTTGCCGCTGACGCTGCCATTGGCAATGTCCATCGATCCCAGGCTGCCCTGCATTTTACCCGTGAAGCTGTCGCCATCACTGTTGATGGTCAGAACCGATTTCTGGTCGCCCATCGGGCTTTTGACGGTTACTTCCCAATCGCCATCTACTGCTGCCATTAATCTTCTCCTCTTGATTCAGGTGTTAATTTGCATTGGTGTCAGTAGGCTTAGCAGCTTCGGATTGCATTTCAACCGGCAATCCAAGCGCCTCCAACTGCGGTTTTACCTTGGCCGCATCGCCCACGACAACCCAGCTCATCTTCTCTGGATTGATCTTGGCCTTGAACTCGGCGGTCATGCTTTCGGGGGTCAAAGCGCCGTATTTTCCGGCCAGCTTTTCGGCATAGTCGAACGGGCGTTTGAACAGGGCATCGGCGCGCATCTGGCCCAGAACTGCGGCGGACTGTTCATAGCTGCCCGGAAGTTCCAGGACATTGCTGACCACAGTGGTGTCGCGCTCTTCCTTGGTAATCGGCTTGCTCGACACAAAGTCGCGCGCCTGGCTCAACAACACACCCAGCGAAGGGCCTGTCTGGTTGGTCTGCACGGGTGCGAAAACGAGGAATGGCACGCGGTCTTCATTGCCCCCAACTTGCGAACGGACGCCATAGGACCAGCCCTTGGTTTCGCGCAGATCCATGTTGATCCGCGAGGTAAAATCACCGCCGAAAATCTCGTTGGCACTGCGCAAGGGCAACAGGTCATCGCTGCCCTTGGCATCAAGCACCTTGCCGCCAAGGATATATGACTGCGGCGAATTGGGGCGATCGATCAGCACGATCCGCGCTTTTGCCTCGGGCATGGCGACGGCAAAATTCTTCGCCGGGGCCGCGGTCGCCTTCGGTTTCCAATTGCCGAACTGCTTGTTGAGCAGCTTGGTGATTTCCTTGAGCGAGGTATCGCCGACAACGAAGATTTCTGCCTTTGCAGGGTGGATCCAGCTCTGG
Organism: Sphingorhabdus sp.; assembly: GCA_017987825.1. Lineage (GTDB taxonomy): Bacteria > Pseudomonadota > Alphaproteobacteria > Sphingomonadales > Sphingomonadaceae > Sphingorhabdus_B. Next base: position 1,547 of record JAGNSY010000179.1, read on the forward strand.
TGGAATGAAGCCACATCGGCGCGCGTCAGGGTGCGCACCGCAGCTTCATCGCCCGTTCCCGTTTGCGGTCCACCATAAGGGTGCGCCTTGCCATAGATGAGTTCGGGCAATGCGCGTAGCGCCAGGCCCTGCGGCTGGTTCTTTTCCCCTGCGATCCGGGTCAATTGCTGGACGCGGACACGCTCGAGATCTTTTTCGGCAAAAGCCGGATTCTTGACCACATCGGCAAGCAGACCAATAGATGCCGCCAAATTAGGCTTTACTGCACGCAGCGAAGCGACCGTCCGGTCCTGTGACGAAGCCACATTTATATCGGCACCCAGACGCTCTTCGGTTTCAGCGAGCTGGGTCGCATTCAGGGACAACGTGCCTTCCGAAAGCAAATTGCCCATGATGTTCGAAACGCCGCGCTTGTCGAGCGGGTCAGCTGCATAGCCGGCGTCAAAGCTGACAGCTATGCGCACAGCCGGCACGGCATTGCGGCGGGCAAAATGCACCTTGATACCATTTTTCAGTTTGCCGGTTTCAACGGTCGGGAAATCGAGCGCCGGGGTTTCGCCGGGAACCGGCATTTTGCTGCGATCCGCCTTTACCGCCGAAGTCATGTGGCCGTCGCTGCCTGGTGCCATATAGAAGGCCGGAGCTGTCAGGCCACCGGTACGCGCACCAGAGCCAGATGCGACTTCCTTATAGGCTTCGCGTTCACCGGGTTCGACGCGGATTTCCAGCACCGGACGTGTGAGCCATTTCTGCATGGCGGCGGAAATGGTTTCGGGTTTCAAAGCCGCGAGCCGTTCCAGCTCCGTTTTATAATAGTGGGCGTCGCCCGTGTAGAGTTGTCCCTCGGCAAGGGCGACGGCCTTGCCGCCAAAGCCGCCAACCTGTTCCAGCCCGTCGATCCGGCCCGCAGCCTCGCTCGCTGCCACACGCTGCACTTCGTCGGCTGTCGGGCCTTTGGCGATGAAATCGGCCATGATGTCGTCGAGCCGCTTGCCAACCGCATCCGCATCGCCGCCGGGCTTCACATCGGCCTGCACCCAGAACAGACTGCCATGCACAAACGGCAGGACAAAGGAGGAAACGGCGACCGCGCTCTGCTCTTCCCGCACAAGGATGTTATCGAGGCGCGAGCTGGCAAGGCCACCGAGCACCGACGCACCGGCACGCAAGGCAGTATAATCGGGGTCGGCCAGACCGGGGACGATCCAGTTGCGGTAGATGCGCGTGGCAGGAACCTTGTCTTTCAACACAATCTTTTTGGGCGCCTCAAGCGTCGGAATCGGCGCGTTAACCGGCGGCACAGTGCGACCGCGCGCAACATCGCCAAACCATTTCTGCACCAACGGCTTGGCTTGTGCTGCATTCACATCACCGGCGAGCACCAGCACCGAATTGTTCGGGCCATAATAGTCTTTGAACCACTGCTTGAAGTCGTCGAGCTTGGCGGCGGCAAGATCTTCAAGGCTTCCGATCGTGTTGTGGTGATAGGGGTGGCCAACGGGGAAGAGATTTTCCGACTGGGCATATTCAACCAAACCGTAAGGCTGATTATCGCCCTGACGCTTTTCGTTGGAGACGACACCGATCTGGGTTTTCACCGACTCTTCAGTCAGGCCGCCAAGCAGGTGCCCCATCCGGTCACTTTCCAGGAACAAAGCGGACTCAAGCGCACTGGTCGGGACGGTTTGGAAATAGTTGGTGCGATCAAGCCAGGTCGTGCCGTTCAGGTCGGTCGCGCCAATTTGCTTGGTATATTGGAAATAGTCGCCCGGCGCGTTTTCGCTGCCGTTGAACATGATATGTTCGAACAGATGGGCGAAACCCGTCTGACCCTTGGGCTCATGCTTCGAGCCGACCCCGTACCAGATCGATACTGCAACAACGGGCGCCTTGCGGTCTTCGTGGACAATGACGGTCAAACCGTTGTCGAGGGTGAACTTCTCGTAAGGAATATTGACCGTTTTCACGAGGTCGGCGACGGGCGCCGGTGCGGTCTTGGCCATGGCGCCGCTCGACAGGGCGATGGTTGACACAGCAAGGGCAAGGGTCAGTTTGCGGATCATGTAGTTGCTCTCCTCAGGAAAACTTGTGCGCCCTTTCAGGCAGATAATTCGGTATAGCGCGGCAAGCGGCGAATCCAATGCGGGTAAACTGCTATTCGACGAACGACCTAGTCGCAGCGATATTCATTCTTTTCCTTCGATTTTGCGCACACGCAGCTTGTCGATCTTGCGGCCATCCATGTCGACGACCTCAAAGTGCCAGCCATTGTCGACAAAACTCTCACCCTCTTCGGGTAGGTGGCGGAGGATGTGAAGCACATGCCCGGCGGCGGTCGCATAATCGCGATCTTCGGGCAATTGGATGTCGAGCGCTTGCGCCATCGCGTCAGCAGCCATGCCCCCGTCAATCAGCAGCGACCCGTCGTCGAGCGTGACAATATTCGCTGCGCTGCCTTGTTC
>JAGNSY010000180.1 GCA_017987825.1 Sphingorhabdus sp.
ATCTGCACAGCATGATCCGCGTGACCGACCCGCAAGCGACGATCGCCTTTTTCGAACTGATCGGCCTTCAAGAGGTGCGCCGCTTTGACAGCGAGGCGGGGCGTTTCACGCTGATCTTCCTCGCCGCCCCCGGGCAGGAAGGGCTCGCCGAGGTCGAAATGACCTATAATTGGCCACCCGAGGACGGCGAAGCCGAGGTCTATGGCGGAGGCCGCAATTTCGGGCATCTGGCTTACCGCGTCGATGATATCTACGCGACTTGTCAGGCATTGTTGGATGCCGGTCACATCATTCACCGCCCGCCGCGCGACGGCCATATGGCCTTTGTGAAATCGCCCGACGGGATTTCGGTTGAGTTGCTGCAGGAAGGGCATTTGCCACCGCAGGAGCCCTGGGCGAGTATGGCCAATGTGGGGAACTGGTAACGGAATCGCGTGTGAGAGTTTCTCGTTAGAAGGAAGAAGGAAAGAAGAAAGAAGGGCGTCAGCCCTTTCCTAAATGCCATTGCGCTCGACATATTGCGTGGCGAAGATGATGGCGCTGCGCGCCTTATTTCTTATTCTCTTTTTTCTTCTAACGAATCAAATGACGCTACTTTTCAAAAGGGCACAACATGGCATTGGAAATCATCCGCATCCCCGTCCTCTCCGACAATTATGTCTGGCTGGTGCACGAACCCGAAAGCGGTGAGACTATGGCGGTTGATCCGGCTGTCGCCGAACCGGTGCTCGCCGAGGCCGATGCACGGGGCTGGACCATCACGCAGATCTGGAACACTCATTGGCATCCCGATCACACCGGCGGCAATGCAGCGATTAAGGCAGCGACCGGCTGCAGGATCACTGGGCCCGAGGCGGAAAGCGAACGCATCCCCACACTCGATCGCAAAGTTAAAGAGGGCGATGCTGCAAAGCTAGGTGCTGTCGAGGCGCAGGTCATTGATGTCCCCGCGCATACCGCAGGCCATATCGCCTTCCATTTCCCGACCGAGCAGGCCGCCTTTGTTGGCGATACGCTTTTTGCGATGGGTTGCGGGCGATTGTTTGAAGGGACCGCGGCGCAGATGTTTGCGAATATGCGCAAGCTGGAGGCATTGGGCGACGCGACACGCATCTATTGCGCGCACGAATATACCCAGTCGAACGGTCGTTTCGCACTGACGGTCGAGCCCAACAATGCGGCGCTGGTCGCGCGGATGGAAAAGGTCGACGCGATGCGCGAAGCAGGCGAGCCGACCGTGCCGACCACCATCGCCCTAGAGCGGGCAACCAACCCGTTCATGCGGGCGACGTCAGTCGATGAATTGGGCGCACGACGTGCAGCCAAGGATGTGGCTTAGGCTGAACCCAATTTTCGCGCCGCGAACAGCATCAGCAGCACACTCACGCCCTCAATAATCATTGCCTGATTATTGGCCGCCGATGCCGGATCGCCAAGGCCGAGACCGATCAGGCGTCCGACCAATGCCGTGCCGTAAAGTGCGGCTGGGACATAGAGCAGCTTTGCCTTTTCGGGTTTCCATGCAGCCCACAAGGCGCAGACTGCTGACACAAGAAAGAAGGCCCCGAAATCGCTGCGCACGCTGTTGATCGACGCGCCCGGCGCTTCGATTCCGAACTGTGTGGTAAAGACCTTAGGGTCCAATATTCCCTGTACCGCGAGCAAGCCGAAACCAAGGCCCCACAGGCCGACCAATATGCGCAATACCAAATTCATGATTTTTCCCCTCTCAGCATCAGGCTTATCGGGCATTTTCGCGACTGGCAACTGGACAGGCGCGCGCTTCGCCCTTATCGGCCAACCATGTCCATACAGCCTTCGGATTCCATCCTTATCGTCGATTTCGGGTCGCAGGTGACCCAGCTCATTGCCCGCCGTGTGCGCGAGGCGGGGGTGTATAGCGAAATCGCCCCATTCAACGCTGCCGAAGCGGCTTTTGAACGGATGAAACCCAAGGGCATCATCCTTTCAGGCTCGCCCGCTTCGGTGCCCGAAGATGGCAGCCCGCGCGCGCCGCAATGCTTGTTCGATTCAGGCCTGCCGATCCTCGGCATATGCTATGGCCAGCAAGTGATGAGCCACCAGCTGGGCGGCGAAGTGCGACCGGGGCATGAAACTGGCGAAGGCGGCGAATTCGGCCGCGCCTTCCTGACCGTGACCGAGGAATGCATATTGTTCGACGGGCTGTGGCAGGTCGGCGAGCGGCATCAGGTGTGGATGAGCCACGGCGACAAAGTGACGCGCTTTGCCCCCGGCTTCCGCATTGTCGCCACCTCGGACGGCGCGCCCTTTGCGCTGATCGCCGATGACGAGCGCCGCTATTATGGCACGCAGTTCCACCCTGAAGTCGCGCATACCCCCGACGGGGCAAAGTTGATCGCCAATTTCGTGCACAAGGTCTGCGGCCTTTCGGGCGACTGGACGATGGCTGAATTCCGCGCGACCAAGATTGCCGAAATCCGCGACCAGGTCGGTTCGGGCCGCGTGATTTGCGGGCTTTCGGGTGGGGTCGACAGCTCGGTCGCCGCGATCCTCATCCATGAGGCGATTGGCGACCAGCTGACTTGTGTCTTTGTCGACCACGGCCTGCTGCGCCTCAACGAACGCGAACAGGTCGAAAGCCTGTTCCGCGACCATTACAACATCCCGCTGGTCGTCGTCGATGCCGAGGAACGCTTCATGGCGGGCCTTGCGGGCGTCACCGATCCCGAAAAGAAGCGCAAATTCATCGGTGCCGAATTCATCAACGTGTTTGAGGAAGAGGCGAAGAAGATTGGCGGTGCCGATTTCCTAGCGCAGGGCACGCTTTACCCCGATGTCATCGAAAGCGTCAGCTTCACCGGCGGGCCTTCGGTGACGATCAAGAGCCACCACAATGTCGGTGGCCTTCCCGAACGCATGAACATGCAGCTGGTCGAGCCTTTGCGCGAACTGTTCAAGGATGAGGTGCGCGCATTGGGCCGCGAATTGGGCCTGAACGACCAGTTTGTCGGACGCCATCCCTTCCCCGGCCCCGGCCTCGCCATTCGCATCCCCGGCGAAGTCACCAAGGAACGCTGTGATATCCTGCGCAAGGCCGACGCGGTCTATCTGGAAGAAATCCGCAATGCGGGGCTGTACGACGCGATCTGGCAGGCTTTCGCCGTGCTCCTCCCGGTCCGCACCGTCGGCGTGATGGGCGATTACCGCACCTATGACAGCGTCTGCGCGCTGCGTGCGGTCAACTCGGTCGATGGCATGACCGCCGACATCTACCCCTTCGACGCCGCCTTTTTGAGCCGCGTTGCAACGCGGATCATCAACGAGGTGAAGGGCATCAATCGGGTAGTCTATGACTATACGTCGAAACCACCGGGGACGATTGAGTGGGAGTGAGGGTTAGCCCTCTACCGCTACAAACTTCCCTGCCTCCCGATCCTTCCGCACTTTCAGCCCGTCAAACACCTGACCGCTCATCGCGATCCAGACACCGGCTGGAGCGATTTGCGCGGTGGCGAAGGCCATGCCGAGGTTGAAATTGGCATCAGTCTCGGCGAAGCGCGCAGGGCTTAGCGCGCCGGTGAGGACGATGGTTTTGCCCGGAACTTCGGCGGCGAGAACCTTGGCGGTTTCGGTCATCGTATCGGTGCCGTGGGTGACGACGATGTGGGTTTCGGGAGCCTCGCGCGCGGCGCTGGCAATCAGGGACCGGTCTGCGTCGGTGAGTTCCAAGCTATCCTTGCGCATCAGTTCGACCAGCCGATAGGGCAAGGCAACGCGTGCCTCCTTGAGCAGCGCCGGAATGCCACTGTCGACAATCTGATATTCGGACAGCGCATCGAAATAATTTTTGTCGATCGTGCCGCCGGTGGTGAGGATGAGGATGCCATTTTGTGCCATGCGCGCCGCATAGCCGAAGCGGGGCGGCAGCGAAAGGCGGCTGTGGGTTGTGCCTGACGCGCGCCCTATCGAAGCACCGGTTCTCGCTGATACTTGCCCGACCTTGATAGACCTGCTTATATC
>JAGNSY010000181.1 GCA_017987825.1 Sphingorhabdus sp.
TCAGATGCTCGGGCACGCCTTCCAGCTCTTGCTCAGCCGCTGCGTCGATATTGTCCTTGTCGTTCATAACTGCCCCGAATGTCTGTGTTGAAGGCGCATATAGGCGCTCGCTTCATTTCATCAAGCGGGGGATGATGAATGTCACCCGAAGCACCGAAGAATCGAAGATATCAAATTTGCGCGCAGCGCAGTGCTTGCGTTTTGTCAGGCGCCCACTCGCCCGCCCGAAATTACAATCGCTGGCTAAGGCCAACCTCTTCGGTTCTTTGGTGCTTCGGGTGACATGAAAATCACTTCATCAACCGGCTGAGCGCCTGCGCCGTGAAATCCACCATCGGCACGATGCGGGCGTAATTCAGCCGGGTCGGACCTATGACACCGACCACACCGACAATCTGTCCACCCGCGTCGCGATAGGGCGCAGCGATCACCGAGGAGCCGGACAGCGAGAAAAGGTTATTCTCCGAGCCGATGAAAATCCGCGTCGCCTGTGCTTCGCGCGCGCTATCGATCAGGCGGGCGATTTCTTCCTTATTCTCCAGCTCGTCGAGCAACTGACGGACGCGATCGAGATCGGCAGCGGCGGTTTCGTCGAGCAGATTTGATTGCCCACGCACGATCAGCACCGGACGTTCATTGGCGTCGAGCGACCACATGGCGAGGCCATTGCGCACCAGTTCCGCGCTCGCCTGATCCAACGCCGCCTTTTTCCCACGTATCTCGGAATCGAGCCGAACCAAGGCATCGGACAATGTGAGACCGGACAGCCGCGCGCTGATATAATTTCCTGCCTCTACCAAGGCCCCGTCGCTGACCAGAGGAGATATCTCGACCAGCCGGTTCTCAACCGACCCGTCGGCGCCGACCATGATCGCCAGCGTCTGCCCCGCCGACAATCGGGCAAAACTGAATTGTTTGAGCACCGCCTCGCGCTTGGGCACCATCACCACGCCAGCGCAGGCGGACAGGCCCGACAAGGCGGAGGTCGCAGCCGCCAGCGCAGTCTCAATCGGCCCACTACCCGCAATCTGCGATTCAATCGCGCGCCGTTCTTCGGCGGTTGGCTCGGCGGCCTGCATCATGCCGTCTACAAACAGCCGCAAACCGCTCTCGGTCGGCAAACGGCCTGCACTGGTATGCGGCGAAGCCAGCAGCCCCGCTTCCTCCAGATCCTGCATCACATTGCGGATCGAGGCTGGGGACAGGTTCAAGCCACCGATTTTGGACAGCGTCCGCGACCCCACCGGCGCGCCCGATTCCAGATAGCTTTCAACGACGACCTTGAAGATCGTGCGCGTGCGATCATTGAGTTCGGTGATGGGGGGCTGGCTCACACGGTAAATGTAGCGACTGGGCCTTGCAAAGCAAGCCAGCACGGCTAAGGCGATGCCTCCCATCATCAGGAGAACCTTCATGCGCCCATCCGGACGCGCGCCAGACGAAATGCGCGCCATTTTCATCGAGACCGCTTTCACCAAACATGCCGAGGGCAGCGTGCTTATCGGTTTCGGCGATACACAGGTGTTGTGCACGGCGAGCGTCGAAGATCGGCTGCCGCCCTGGTTGCGCGGTAAGGGCGAAGGCTGGGTGACCGCCGAATATTCGATGCTCCCCCGCGCCACGCACACACGCGGCCAGCGCGAAGCGGCGAAGGGCAAGCAATCTGGCCGCACGCAGGAAATTCAGCGGCTCATTGGTCGCTCGCTGCGCGCAGTGGTCGACATGAAGAAACTGGGCGAGTTCCAGATCACGCTCGATTGCGACGTGCTGCAGGCCGATGGCGGCACCCGCACCGCGGCGATTTCGGGCGCATGGGTTGCTCTGCGCCTCGCGGTCAACAAGCTGATGGCCGAAGGCAAGATCAAGGAAGACCCGATCACCGGTCGCGTTGCAGCGGTCAGTTGCGGTATCTGCGATGGCACGCCGGTGCTTGATCTCGATTATATCGAAGATTCGAGCGCCGATGCCGATGCCAATTTTGTGCTGATCGAAGGCGGCAAGATTGCTGAGGTACAGGCGACAGCTGAAGGCGCGACCTATGACGAGGAAGCCCTGCTCCGCCTCCTGCGCCTCGCGCGCATGGGTTGCGACCGGATTTTTGCAGCACAGGGTGAAGCGGTGAAGTGACACTTAGCCCTCTCCCCTTCAGGGGAGAGGGTTGGGAGAGGGGGAGTCTTGCCCAAAGCCCCTCTCCGCTGCGACTAGGCGTCAAAGACGCCAAGTCTCGCTGCCTCTCCCCTGAAGGAGAGAGGATGGTAAGGAGAAACCATGACCCACCGCAAACTCGCACCCGGAAAGCTGGTCATCGCCAGCCACAATGCGGGCAAGGTGCGCGAAATCCGCGCCTTGCTCGAACCCTTTGGGATTAATCCGGTTTCGGCGGGCGATATTGGCCTGCCCGAACCAGAAGAAACCGGCACGACCTTTGCCGAAAACGCGCTGCTGAAGGCGCATGCCTCGGCGCAGGCATCGGGCCTGCCTGCGCTTGCCGATGATAGCGGATTGTGCGTGGCTGCTTTGGGCGGCGCGCCCGGTGTTTACACCGCTGATTGGGCGGAAAAGCAGTGGTTCGAGGCGCAGGCACTCGGTGGATCGGGGCGCGACTGGTATCTGGCGATGGGTAAGGTCGAAGGCAAGCTGGCCGAGCAAGGCCCCGATGTCGATCGCCGCGCCTATTTCACCTGCACGCTCGCTCTGGTGTGGCCCGACGGGCATGAAGAAATCTTCGAGGGTCGCGTCCACGGCACGCTTGCTTGGCCGCCGCGCGGAACGATGGGTTTTGGTTATGATCCGGTGTTCGTTCCACTGAGCCGCGACCAGACATTCGCCGAACTCGACCCGACTGAAAAGCACGCGATGAGCCACCGGGCCGATGCGTTCAGGAAACTGGTTGCAGCACTTTTCGACTGAGTGCAATTTTATCCGGATAATATTGACAAGAGTTTTATCCGGATATAATTGGATCGCATGACACACCGAAACCCAACCGTATCCGCCTTTCTGGGCGACAATTTGCTTGGCTCCAGTAGCCGTGAGTCTCTGACCAGCATGCTTGAAGAGCGCTACCCGAGCGACTTGGGTTCGATTCTCGTCTTCGATGATGAGACCGGAAAGCTGGCCGATCTCGATTTCTGGGATGCAGCCAAAACCGCACCTCCGCCAACGTCCGGTCGCCCCCGGTTAGGGGTGAAAGCGCGCGAAGTGACATTGCTTCCGCGCCATTGGGACTGGTTGGCGTCGGAACCCGGCGGTGCATCGGCGACGCTTCGCCGTCTGGTCGATGCGGCGATCGATGCATCCCCAAAATCGCGCCAGCGCCGTGATGCCATCTACAATTTCATGAGCAATTTGTGCGGTGATCGTCCGGGCTTCGAAGAGGCAACGCGCGCGCTCTATCGCGACGATATGGAGGCTTTTGACGCGAACATTGCAGCATGGCCTGACGATATCAAACGCTATCTCGACCGATTGGCTGGCAAAGCGGCCCCGGCGGACTCGACAGCACCATAGATGGATGCCCCCCTCGCCCTCTATATCCACTGGCCGTTCTGCGTTTCGAAATGCCCCTATTGCGATTTTAACAGCCATGTGCGCGATAGTGTGGATCAACAAGTATGGCGCGAGGCGCTGCTGGCCGACCTCGCGCATGAAGCGCGATTGACGGCGGGCCGTAAGCTCGGTTCGATCTTCTTCGGTGGCGGCACACCCTCCTTGATGCCTCCCGAAACCGCCGCCGCGCTTATCAACGAGGCTGAGCGGGCCTGGGGCTTTGCCGACGATGTTGAAATCACGCTGGAGGCCAACCCTTCGTCTGTCGAAGCAGCGCGCTTTGCCGAGTTGGCAGCGGCGGGGGTCAATCGGGTGTCGCTGGGGCTACAGGCGCTCAACGACGAAACTCTTGGCTTTTTGGGGCGTGCGCATAAGGTCGAGGAGAGCCTTGCAGCGCTAGACGCGGCGCAGCAGCATTTCGACCGGGTCAGCATCGACCTGATC
>JAGNSY010000033.1 GCA_017987825.1 Sphingorhabdus sp.
TATGGCGACCATGAGCTGTCGATGGAATGGCAGCGCCGCTTGCATGCAAAGGGCTGGGTCGCCCCCGCTTGGCCAAAACAATATGGTGGTGCCGAATGGAGCGTCACCCAGCGCTATATCTTTGCGCGCGAACGGGTGCTGGCGGGCGCACCGCCCACCTCGCCAATGGGAATAGCGATGTGCGGCCCCGCCTTGCTCGGCCATGGATCTGAGGAGCAGAAGGCCCATTTCCTTCCCCGCATGCTGACCGGCGAGCATTTCTGGTGCCAAGGCTATTCGGAACCGCATGCAGGCAGCGACCTTGCGCTGCTGTCGATGAGCGCGCGGCGCGACGGCGACGAATTTGTCTGCAACGGTACCAAGATATGGACCACGCATGCCAATGTCGCCAACTGGATATTCTGCCTCGTCCGCACCAGCCAGCTCGCCCGCCCGCAACAGGGCATCACCTTCCTACTCATCCCAATGGATACACCGGGCATCACCGTGACGCCGATTGTCATGACCTCGGGCGAGCATATCCAGAACCAGATATTCTTCGACAATGTCCACGTACCCGTCACCAATGTCGTCGGCGCCATCGACGATGGCTGGACGGTCGCCAAATATTTGCTCGAATTCGAACGCGGCGGCAGTGCCTATGCGCCCGAATTGCAGGTCCGCCTGGCGCGGGTGCGTGAACTGGCCGGTGAAGGCCATCGGCCGCTGACAGAAGACTCCGCCTTCGCGGCAAAGCTGGCTGCAGCGCAGGCACGGGTCGATGTCCTCGAAACCTATGAATTCAAGGCAATGAGTGATGCTGCGCGTGGCGGCAGGCCGGGGCTTTCGGGATCGGTCATGAAAATTTTGGGCACCGAACTTAGCCAGCATATCACCGAACTCGCGCTCGAAGCTGCGGGGCCTTATGGCCATGCCTTCCAACCTCAGGCCGGTTTCCCCGGCGGCCCGAATGTCATCCCGCATGACTCAAATCAATTCGCAGGCCCCCGTGCGGCTGCTATTGCACCGCTCAAATATTTCAACGACAGGGCCGGTTCAATCTATGCTGGTTCAAACGAGATCCAGCGCAACATTATCGCCAAGGCAGGGCTTGGCCTTTGACAGGACAGTGAATTTATGGGGGCTTCGGTAAAACCCAAGGCAAAACGCGGCAGGCCTTTAAAGCCGTTGATTACCAAAGAGGCTGCGGTTGAAGCGGCCATCGTTCTGGTCGAACGCGAAGGCATTGACTCGTTGAGCGTGCAGGGCGTGGCGCGCGCCATGGGCGTGACTGCACCGTCGCTATATTATCATTTCAAGGACAAGGACGAACTGCTGCAGCTTGTTGCCCGCGCCTTGCTGCGCGAAGTCGGCGCAGAAGGCGGCGATGCAACCGGTTGGAAAGAGCGCGCAATCGCGCTGGCCGTTGCCACGCGGCGCACGATCCTGCGCCATCCGAATGCAGCACCGCTCATGCTGCGCTACTTCCCGCGCAGCGTGATGCTCGGCGCCTATGAGGCGACGCTTGCAATCTGCCCCTATCCTTCCGAACATCATATGGCGATCCTCGAAGCGCTTGAGAAAATCACCTATGGCGCGTCGCTGTTTGCGGCGGCCGCAGAGGCGCATCAAATTCCGGCCATGCCAGTCTTCGATGCGAACCGCTTCCCGAAACTGGCCGAAGCGCTCGCCAAAGCACCAGAGGATGAGGCGCTGTTCGTTGAAACGCTGGAACTGATGTTCGACGGGTTTGAGGCGCGTTACGGGAAAAAGGGGAAATCGAAATGATCGAGGGTGGATGCAATTGCGGAGCCATTCGCTACCGTATCGAGGGCAAGCCGGTGGTCGTCGCGCAATGCCATTGCAAGAATTGCCAGCGCCAGTCGGGAAGCGCCTTTTCGGTCAACCTGATGGTGGCAGCGGATGGCGTGACAACCACCGGCGACCTCACCACCTATGACGATCGCGACACATTGTCGGGCAATCCAGTCTATCGCAGGTTCTGCGGCACATGCGGATCGCCGATCTTTTCCGATCTGGCCGAGGGCAATGGCATGACCATCGTCAAGGTCGGCACGCTCGACGATCCGACGCCCTTTGCGCCAGTCGTGAGCGTATGGACCTCGACCAAAATGCCGTGGGTCGAACTGCCCGAAGGCCAGCGTGGATTTGAGCAGAACGCCGGGTAATTAAAGCCCGCTGGGTTTTTCCGGCAGAAACACCGTCTTGATCTCGACATAGGGCTGCATGCCTTCGGGCCCGCCTTCGCGACCGACACCCGATTTCTTGAACCCGCCAAAGGGATTGGTCAAATCGAACTCGCGCCCGTTCTGGGTGAAGTGGCCCGTGCGGATACGGCGCGCGACGGCATAGGCGCGATCGGTGTCGTTGGTGTAGACGCCGCCGGACAGGCCGAATTCGCTGTCATTGGCAATAGCAATCGCTTCGTCCTCGCTATCATAAGGAATGACGCCGGTGACGGGCCCGAAAATCTCTTCCTGCGCGATCACCATGTCGTTTGTCACGTTGGCAAACACCGTAGGCTCGATGAAATAGCCCTGGTTGAGGCTGGAAGGACGCCCCCCGCCTGCCGCCAACTGCGCGCCTTCGGCCACACCCTTTGCGATATAGCCCTGCACCCGTTCCAGCTGGCGCTTCATGGCGAGCGGCCCCATCTGGGTCTCTTCCGAATTGGGATCGCCCACGGCCACGGCTTTCATGGCAGCGGCAAGGCTTTCGACATGATCGGCATAGCGCGAACGCGGCACAAGGATACGGCTGTAGTTGATGCACGCCTGCCCGCAAAGCTGGGTCACCAGAGGTGCCAGCATCGGCCCAGTCATCGCGGGATCAAAATCGTCGAGGATGATCGCCGCTGACTTGCCGCCCAACTCCATCGTGTACCGCGCCATGCGCGACGCGCAGACCGAGGCAACATGCAGGCCCACGGCGGTCGATCCGGTGAAGGCTACCTTGTCGATGCCGGGATGGCTGATCAGCCGGTCCGACATTTCGCGATCTGCAGTCAGCAGGTTGAGTACGCCTGCGGGGAAACCAACTTCCTCGGCAGCTTCTGCGATCAGGAAAGTCTCAAGCGGGGTTTCGGGTGAGGGCTTCATCACGATCGTACAGCCTGCAGCAAGCGCCGGGGCAACCTTCATGAACATGCCCATCAACGGCCCGTTCCAGGGATTAACCGCAGCGACAACCCCAACTGGCTCCTTCACGACGACGGCAAATTTGGAGACGAAACCCTGTGAAGGCCGAACGTCCTCAAACACCGTCTTTTCGGCCAAGTCAGCATAATAGGACAGCAACATCGACGCCCCGATGCCCGATCCGCGCGCCATCGACACCGGCACCCCGACCTGACCAATCCACGCCGCGTCCAGCTCGGCGCAGCGTCGTTCGAGCACCGTGCCCAGTTTGCGCATCATGGCCGCGCGCTCGGCAGGCGTCATGCGCGGCCACGGGCCTTGGTCAAAGGCTTTGCGCGCCGCCGCCACGGCAAGGTCGACTTCATCCGGCCCCGCTTCTGCGACCTCGAACAGCATTTCTTCGTTCGACGGATTGAACAGCCGAAGCTTTGCGGTCGATTTGGGCACAATCCAGTCGCCACCGATGAACAGGCGATCGGGATGGGCCAAGGCAATTTGCGACGACATCAGACTCTCCTCGTGAAAACTCTTTCTTGCCTTTATCTAATTACTGTAGATAATAAATTGCAAGGACGAAGTTGCACGCATGTATGGCAAGGTGGTTTTGGGCCCAGCCATAGGGCGCGCAAAGTCTGAAGGAGAGCGAGTGACAGGCCAGCTGCCCGGATTGGAAGTGGAACGGTGGCAAAGCACGCCCGGCGGCGCAATTCCAGTGCGCAGGCCCCTGTCCATCCGTCGCACCTCAAGCCTCGACATGTTCTGGCCGGAAGGCCGCAGCGGCATGACACATATCGCCGGCGCGGCTCGCGATATTTTCACCGATGCGAATGGCAAAATCCATATACTCGATTACGCCCGAATCGAAGCTGTCGCAAAAATGACGCGCGAACTAGTTCGTGTAGATGCTGATAGCCGCGATTCACGCTTTGCAGAACTGGCTGGCGTGCGTGCCGGTGGCCAGCTGCGCGGCATGTTGCGGACGCTCTTTCCCGACCCAGCCGAACGAGATACCGCACAATATCTGCTGCTGGACGATCTTGCTGGGGCAACGCTTGTCTCAAGCTGGGGCTGGTTCGCATGGGAAGGCTATCACCCCGAGCTTATCGCCAAAGTTCATGCAGAAGGTATCGGTGGCAAAAATGGCAACATGCTCGATGTCTGCATCGGCTTGGCCAATGGAAGCAGTTCTATCGACGAAAGCGGACGCCCGCATCTGGGCCAGCAGAGCTCGACAATTGTACCGTCGCTGATCAACGACGTTGATCCGGACGGATGGCACGCTTTTGCGCCGGTTGATGGCCCGCATTCACGCCGCGCACGGTGGATCGACCTCTCCATCGAAGGCGGGCGCATTGTCATCGACACCGGCTTTCAGGATAGTGCCGCGCGGCCGGACGGTTTGAGACAGGCAATTCACGAATATCGCGCGTCCTCACAGGTCAATCTGGCAAGCGGTAAGATGATAGCAATCACAGCGACGCCCTATGTACTTCCGCACTTGGAATGCCCCGCAGCAGTTACGAACATCCAGCGTCTTGTGGGGCAGGAAATGTCCGAATTGCGGGATATTGTTCCCCAAATGCTTGCCAAAGAACTTGGATGCACCCATCTAAATGATGTTCTGCGAGCCCTTTCAGCTACACAGTTTCTGGCGAACCAGTTGGCACTGTCGACAAGCGGAGGCAACCAATGAGCAACGACATCCTGCTCGACAAAAGCGAAGGCACTGTCTGGACGATCACACTCAATCGCCCGCAGGCATTGAACGCCATCACGATGGCTATGGCAGCGCAGTTGCTCCAGATATTGGCCGATGCAGCTGAGGACGAACAGGCCCGCTGCCTTATCATCACGGGCGCCGGGAATGAGGCATTTTCGGCAGGCTTCGATATAAAGGAAATGGCCGGTTTTGACAGCGCCGCCATGCGTAATGCATTCGTCAAACGCGATCCACTCTTCAAGGCTATCGCCCTACATCCTTTGCCAGTCATAGCCGCATTGAACGGCAAAGCCTTTGGTGCCGGAGCTCTAATAGCGGCAGCTGCCGATTTTCGCATCGCAAGCCAGAACGCCGAATTCAAGGTTACCGCAGTCAATTACGGCAGTGCCAATTCGACCTGGTCGTTACCCAGAGTCGTCGGATTGCCAATGGCGAAGCGCATCTTGATGACAGGTCGCGTAGTAGGCAGTGACGAAGGGCTCGCAATTGGGCTTTATGATGAAGTTACAACAAACGACGTTGTGGAAAGCGCATTCGGGCTAGCCAAGCAAATTTGTTCTAAGCCCGCAGCAGGAATTGCGGCTATCAAATCGCTGTGCAATGCCAGTTTTTCGGCCTCAATTGAAGCCGGCTGGGATGCAGAAAATGATCATGTCCTCTACCAGCTTGAAGAAGGCGGTCAAGCAGGCAATCAGGTGTTTGGTTCGTTCCTCAAGGACCGTGATTGAATGCAGTCATCAAGTTCGGGAAAAGCGACTGGCGCATCCTCTTAATCAGCGAGTCATGGGTTCGAACACCTTAGCGTCTGCCGTTTCTTGCATCTTCAAAAACCAAATGAGGAATAGCGACGGCTATCCCTCAGCTGGCTTCTTGGCGAACAGACCAAAGCCTGCGATGATGGCATAGCACAAGGCGGGCAGGATCAATGCAGTGGCCAGGCTGCCGGTTGCATCGGCGATAACGCCGGTGATCAGCGGGATAACCGCACCGCCGAAAATAGCGATGTTGATTATGCCCGATCCGTCCGCCGCACGTGCGCCAAGCTTCTCGCACGCCAGCGTGAAAATCGTCGGGAACATGATCGAGTTCATCAGGCCGATGGCAAGCAGCGAATAACCCGAAACTGCGCCGGTTGTGCTCGTCGAGATCAGGATCAGCGAGATTGCGCCAGCCGACACTGCAGCCAGCACGAGGCCGGGGCTGACGACGCGGAGGATCGCAGAACCGATGAAGCGGCCAATCATCGCACCACCCCAATACAAACCAATTAGCTTGCCTGCCGCCTGCTCCTGCAGACCCAGAACATGCGCCTGCATCAGATAGTTGACGATCAACGAGCCGATGGCGACTTCGGCACCGACATAGAGGAAGATGCACGCAGCGCCATAGCCAAAGCGCGGACGCTTGAGCAGTTGGAAGCCGCCCAGCAGGCTGCTCGGTTCATGCTTTTCGCCCTTCAGCTTATTGCGGAACATCCACACCACACCCGCCACAATGGCAAGCGCCACCGCCAGCCCCAGATAGCCATTCACAATCGCCTGCGTCTCCGCGGTGCGATAGGCATCGAGCTCAGCGCCCGACAGCTGGTCTGCGCTTACTGTGGCGAGGCTGCCGAGAATCAGGATTGCGCCGAAATAGGGGAAAACTGTGGTGCCAAGCGAGTTGAACGCCTGCGCAAAGGTCAGGCGGCTATGCGCAGTCTCTGCCTTGCCGAGCAGGCTTATCAGCGGGTTGGAGACGACCTGCACAATCACCACGCCGCTTGCCAGCACGAACAGCGCGAACAGGAACACGCCATAGGTCGCGGTCTGGCTGGCCGGGATGAACAACAGACAGCCCGTCATCATCGTCAGCAGGCCCGCAACCGCGCCGCGCATATAGCCGATCCGTTTGACCAGCGCCGCGCCCGGCAGACCGATCACCAGATAGGCGGTGAAGAAGCAGAACTGCACCAGCATCGCCTGCGTGTAATTGAGCGTGAAGAGCTCCTTCAGCTTTGGGATGATCACATCGTTGAGCGAAGTGATCCCACCAAAAATGAAGAACAGCGCCATCACGAACAGGCGCAGTTCGGGCGCATCGATGTGCTGGCCCTCGCTCTCGGCTGGATTGCTGTCGCTGCTGCTCGCTGCTTGCGGCGCTAGTGCCATAGTCCCTCTCCACTATATATTTGTTCTATTATGCATACCTATTGCGGTTCATGGTCCGCGTCACCGTGTTTTCGTATGCACTACGCTTTTCGCATAACTTTGTGCGTTTGCGATTTGCGCTGGCCTATCAGGCCTGACGGTTTTATCGACCAATCAAACTCATGCCAGACACAGCCGCCTTGCCCTACCCGCACGAAATATGGCGCGAAATTTGTGCGCAGCATGGCAATCGTTCTGATGCGTTGATAGAGATCCTGCATGCGGTTCAGGCCGAGTGCGGATATTTGAGCGACGACGCGCTGAAGGGCGTCGCTCATGCCGTCAATATCTCGCGTGCCGAGATTTATGGCGTGGCCACATTCTACCACGATTTCCGCCGTGAACCTGTTTCAAATTACTGCATCAAGCTGTGCCGCGCGGAGGCTTGCCAAGCGGTGGGTTCGGAAGAACTGGCGCGACATGCCGAAGCGCGACTGGATGGGCACCCGTCAATCCGGCTGGAAGCTGTGTACTGCCTTGGCAATTGCGCGCTTGGCCCGGCGGCGCTGGTCGATGGAGAATTGAAAGCGCGGCTTACACCCGCAGCATTTGATGCAGCGGTCGAAGCGCTAGAGGCGAAAGCATGAGCGCGGTTCGGATCTTCGTCCCCATCGACGCCGCAGCACAATCGGTTGGGGCAAACGATGTCGCGGTGGCAATTGCGCGAGAAGCAGCGCAGCGGGGCATTGACATCGAGCTTGTCCGCAACGGATCGCGCGGGATGTTGTGGCTCGAGCCGCTGGTCGAGGTTGAGACGAATGCAGGCCGCATCGCTTATGGACCGGTTGCCCCCGAAGACGTCGCCTCGCTATTCAATGTCGGATTCCTTGCGGGGGGCGAACATCGCCTTGGCCACGGGCTAACCGAAGCCATCCCCTATTTCGCGAAGCAGGAACGGCTGAGTTTTGCCCGCTGCGGCGTTATCGACCCGCTCGACCTAGTCGATTATGAAGCACATGGCGGGCTTACTGGTTTGCGCCGCGCATTGGCGATGCAACCGCAAGACGTCGTCGCCAAGATAACTGAGTCTGGCCTGCGCGGACGGGGCGGAGCTGGTTTCCCCACGGGCATCAAATGGAAAACCGCGCTCGAGCAGCAGGTGGGCCAGAAATATATCTGCTGCAACGCAGATGAGGGTGACAGCGGAACCTTCGCCGACCGGATGCTGATGGAGGGCGATCCCTTTGCGCTGATAGAGGGCATGGCAATCGCTGGGCACGCCATTGGTGCGGACAAAGGCTATATCTACATCCGATCCGAATATCCGCATGCCGTTGCAACGATGCGCCGCGCTGTCGAGATCTGGCACGCAGCCAAGCTTTCCAATTTCCGCATCGAAATCCGCATGGGCGGCGGGGCCTATATTTGTGGCGAGGAATCCTCAATGCTCGAAAGCCTAGAGGGCAAGCGTGGACAGGTGCGCGCCAAGCCCCCGATCCCAGCGATCTCGGGACTGTTTGGTAAGCCTACGGTTGTCAACAATGTGCTGACGCTGGCTGCAGTCGGCGACATATTAGCGAAGGGTGCCGCGCATTACCGCGACTTCGGCATGGGGCGATCGCGCGGAACACAGGCCTTCCAACTGGCTGGCGATGTGGCGCGCGGCGGGCTGGTGGAAAAAGCGTTCGGCGTTTCCTTGCGCGAATTGATCGAGGATTTTGGTGGCGGCACGCGTTCGGGTAAGCCGCTGCGTGCGGTGCAGGCTGGTGGGCCATTGGGGGCATATATTCCCGCTTCCCGGCTCGATATCGAGATGGACTATGAAGCGCTGGCAGCCGCGGGTGCGATGCTGGGCCATGGCGGCCTTGTGCTGTTCAACGACGGCGTCGACATGGCGAAACAAGCGCGCTTCGCCTTTGAATTTTGCGCTATCGAATCCTGCGGCAAATGCACCCCCTGCCGGATCGGTGCGGTGCGCGGCAAGGAAGTGATGGACAAGGTGATCGCCGGCGAAGATCGCGAGAGCAATCTGGCGCTAGTTGAGGATTTGTGCGAGATCATGACCGATGGCTCGCTCTGCGCGATGGGCGGGCTGACCCCGATGCCGGTGTTGAGCGCGCTGCGGCATTTCCCCGAAGATTTCGGGCGGGAATAGAGGAGACAGGCGTTGGCGATCCTCGAGGAAAAGGATTTCGGCACCCCGGCTGCCACCTCCGAACGGATGGTGCAGATCGAGATTGATGGCTTTGCCGTCAGCGTTGCCGAGGGCACGTCGATCATGCGTGCAGCGAATAGCCTTGACCTGCCGATCCCGAAATTATGCGCAACCGACAGCCTGAAAGCCTTCGGTTCCTGCCGCCTGTGCCTTGTCGAAGTCGAAGGCCGCAAGGGCACCCCCGCATCGTGCACCACCCTTGCCGAAGAGGGCATGAAGGTGCGCACGCAGAGCGAGCGGCTGGCCAAACTGCGTAAGGGTGTGATGGAGCTCTATATCTCCGACCATCCGCTCGACTGCCTGACCTGCAGCGACAATGGGGATTGCGAATTGCAGGATATGGCCGGTGCCGTGGGTCTGCGCGAAGTGCGCTATGGGCATGACGGAGAAAACCACACCCAATCCGCCAAAGATGAGAGCAACCCTTATTTCACCTATGACATGTCCAAATGCATCGTCTGTTCACGCTGCGTGCGTGCTTGCGACGAGGTTCAGGGAACGCTGGCGCTGACCATCGAAGGACGCGGTTTTGACTCGCGCGTGGCGGTGTCGCTCGGCGAAAATTTCTTCGACAGCGAATGCGTGTCGTGCGGCGCCTGCGTGCAGGCCTGCCCCACCGCGACATTGCAGGAAAAGAGCGTCATCGACTTTGGCGTGCCCGATCGGACGGTGCTGACCACCTGCGCCTATTGCGGCGTCGGCTGTTCGTTCAAGGCGGAACTCAAGGGCGATCAGGTCGTGCGCATGGTGCCCTATAAAGATGGCAAGGCCAATCACGGCCACAGCTGCGTCAAGGGTCGCTTTGCCTTTGGCTATGCGACCCACCCAGACCGCATCACAAAGCCGATGATCCGCGAGGCCATTACCGATCCCTGGCGCGAAGTCAGCTGGAAAGAAGCCATCGGCTTTGCTGCCGTCAAGCTGAAGGCCGCACAGGCTCAATATGGCCGCAAATCGATTGGCGCTATCACTTCCTCACGCTGCACGGCGGAGGAAATCTGGGTAGTGCAGAAATTGGTGCGAACCGCTTTTGCCAACAACAATGTCGATACCTGCGCGCGCGTCTGCCACTCACCCACTGGCTATGGCCTGAAGCAGACTTATGGCACCTCGGCGGGCACGCAGGATTTCGACAGCGTGATGGAGGCGGACGTCATCCTCGTCATCGGCGCGAACCCGACAGACGCGCATCCGGTCTTTGCCTCGCAAATGAAGCGCCGCCTTCGCAAAGGCGCCAGACTGATCGTCGCTGATCCGCGCTCAATCGATCTTGTCCGCTCACCGCATATCGAGGCAGCCTATCACCTGCCCCTGCTGCCCGGCACCAATGTCGCGCTGATCAATGCGATGGCGCATGTGATCGCGACCGAAGGCCTGCTCGATGAAGCCTTTATCAAGGAACGGTGCGACTTGCCCTCTTTCGCTGAATGGCTTGATTTCATTCGCGGTGCGGAAAACGCGCCCGAAAATGTGGCCGCGATCACCGGCGTTTCAGCAGAGGACATCCGCGCCGCCGCCCACCTCTACGCTACCGGCGGAAATGCAGCGATCTATTATGGGCTGGGCGTCACCGAACATAGCCAAGGCTCGACCATGGTGATGGGCATGGCCAATCTGGCGATGGCGACGGGCAATATCGGACGGCGCGGCGTCGGCGTGAATCCCCTGCGCGGACAGAACAATGTGCAAGGCTCGTGCGACATGGGCAGTTTCCCGCACGAACTGCCCGATTATCGCCCTGTCAGCGACGATGCCGTGCGCAAGGTGTTTGAGGATGCATGGGGCGTGTCGATGGATGCAGAACCCGGCTATCGCATCCCAAATATGTTCGACGAGGCCTGTGCGGGCACCTATAAGGGCATGTATATTCAGGGCGAGGATGTCGCCCAGTCAGATCCCAACACCCACCATGTAGAGGCAGCGCTGTCAGCACTCGACATATTGATCGTGCAGGATCTCTTCCTGAACGAAACCGCACGTTTCGCCCACGTCTTCCTCCCCGGCACGTCGTTCCTCGAAAAGGATGGCACCTTCATCAACGCCGAACGCCGTGTAAACCGCGTCCGCCCCGCGATGAAGGAGAAGACCAACAAGGCCGAATGGGAAGTGACGCAAGAACTGGCGCAAGCGCTAGGTTATCCGATGCATTACGACAATGCGGCGCAGATCATGGACGAGATTGCACAGCTCGCCCCCTCCTTCGCCAATATCTCGTTCGAGGTGCTTGACCGGGTCGGATCGGTGCAATGGCCGTGCAACGACGCAGCGCCTGAAGGTACACCGATCATGCATGTCGAAGGTTTCGTGCGTGGCAAGGGCCAGTTCGTCACCACCGAATATGTGCCTACCGAAGAGAAGACCAACCGCAAATTCCCGCTGATCCTGACGACAGGCCGAATCCTCAGCCAGTATAATGTAGGCGCGCAGACACGGCGCACGCACAATGTCGATTGGTGGGAAGAGGATGTCCTCGAAATTCATCCATCCGACGCGGAAATGCGGGGCGTGCGCGAAGGGCAATGGGTGTCGGTGCGGTCGCGCAAGGGCGAGACTGTTGTGCGCGCAAAGATTTCCGAACGGATGCAGCCGGGCGTGGTCTATACCACCTTCCACCATCCGGAAACGGGGGCGAATGTGGTGACTACCGAACTGTCGGACTGGGCAACCAATTGCCCGGAATATAAGGTCACGGCGGTCGAAGTTGCGCCCGCCAACCATAAATCCGAATGGCAGCAACACTATGCCGAACATGCGGATGAAATGCGGCGGATTGCCGGGGTTCCGGCGGAATAGTGTTTCGGGTTACCGTCACTGGAACGCCGCCCGCAGCCAAAATTGATGTTGGCCTGAGCAACGGTGCGCAGTGGGCAGTGCCGGAGGAAACACCGGTTGCCCTGGTCTATGGCGGGAACAACTATGCCGTCATGCTGGCGACCCCGGCCGACCTGAGAGATTTTGCCATAGGCTTCTCGTTGACCGAAGGAGTCATCGATGCGCCCGACGATATTGCAGCACTCGGCATCCACCATCTGGCGCAGGGCAGTGATCTGCGGCTGCGGTTGAACGAACGCTGCCAACAACGGCTGGACTTGCGCCAACGCCGCCGCACGCTTCCGGGCAATGCAGGGTGCGGGCTTTGCGGCATCGAGAATGCAGAGGAGTTTTTTCAGCCGCTGAAACCGGTTGCTGAAAAAGTGGTGCAGCTCAAAGACGCGGTTGTCGAACGTGCCTTTAATGAACTGCCCACGCACCAGCCACTAAACGCCGCCACGCGAACCGTCCACGCCGCTGCATGGGCTGGCCCTGATGGTAACATCATGCTCGCCCGCGAGGATGTAGGCCGCCATAACGCACTCGATAAACTGCTGGGCGCTCTGGCACTGGAAGGAGCAGATTTCGGCTCCGGCTTTGTCGTCATGTCGAGCCGCTGCTCCTATGAGATTGTGCAGAAGGCAGCGCGCATAGGCGTCACCGCCATCGCCTGCCTTTCCGCGCCGACGGCTTTTGCGATTCGCAAGGCGCGTGAAGCGAATATCGCCATCCATGTCCGCGACGGCAGCGGAACAGCCGCAATTTCCTAGCAGGAGCGACCTTTGGCATATCGGTATTGCAATCGATTGCAAATCTGCATAGGCTGAAGGCGAGAGAGAGGGACTAACCGTGACAGCCATGCAAAAGCCGCACCTTTCGGTCGCGCAAATCCTGCAAATGAATCTGGGTTTTCTGGGGCTGCAATTCAGCTTTGGCCTGCAGCAGGCAAATATGTCCCCCATTTGGGGCTATCTGGGTGCCGAGGAATCGAACTTCGCGTGGCTGGGTATCGCGGGGCCGCTGACGGGCCTGATTGTTCAGCCGATCATCGGATCGATGAGCGATCGCACCAGTTCGCGCTGGGGCCGGCGCACGCCCTATTTCCTGATCGGCGCTGTGATGTGCTGCATCGGCCTGTTCTTCATGCCGCTGTCGGCGAGCATCTTGATGGCCTTCTCGCTGCTCTTCCTGCTCGACGTTGGCAACAATGTGACGATGGAGCCCTATCGCGCCTATGTGAACGACCGGCTGAACGCCGACCAGCGCAGCTTCGGCTTCCTCAGCCAGAGCGCCTTTACCGGGCTTGCGCAATGCCTCGCCTATCTCAGCCCGACCATTCTTGTCTTCTTCTTCGGCCTTAGCCGCGACGCGACCTCGGCAGGCAATATCCCGACCTTCACCCTGGTGTCCTTCTGGATCGGTGCCGCACTGTCGATCGGGACAATCCTTTGGTCGATCCTGCGCGTGCCCGAACTGGCGCTGTCCGAAAGCGAAAAAGCGCGGATCGCTGCCCTTCCCAAAACGGCGGGTGCGACGATGCGCGAGATCTGGGACGCCCTCCGCGAAATGCCCAATGCGATGCGCGCGATGGCGGTGATGAGCTTGTTCCAATGGTATGCGATGTCGGGCTATTGGGGCTATGTCACCAACTCGATTTCGCGCTCGGTCTATGGCACCGCGGACGCCAGCACAGCTGCTTATCGCGAAGCCGTGCTAACCAATGGACAGGTCGGCGCCTTTTTCAACCTGATCGCCTTCGTCTCTGCACTCGCAATGGCCCCGCTCGCACGCAAGGTCGGTGCCGGACGACTGCATGCCGTGTGCCTGACGCTTGCTGGTATCGCCATGCTGACCATACCGCATATCGGCGACAAGTCGCTGCTGTTCGTGGCCGCCATCGGCATCGGCCTTGGCTGGGGCAGCATCATGGGCAATCCCTATATCATCCTCGCCGACACAATCCCGCCCGAGCGGACCGGGGTCTATATGGGCATCTTCAACATGTTCATCTGCGTTCCCATGCTGATCTTCGCGGGCACGATGACCTTTGCCTATAAACCACTACTCGGAGGCGATGCCCGTAACGTCCTGATCGTCTCTGGCGTCTGTATGCTGCTGGCGGCGATCGCGGTGTACCGGATCAAAGAAGGTCGCGCGCACCCTGCCCATCCCGCCTGAAAAATCTCCAAATCACTCAACAGCAGCTCATTTATGCAATCGATTGTTGTAATCCATGAAAACCGCGATTATGGCGTCCGCTAACGCACCGGGAGTGAGTGAATTGCACGTTTCATTGGCAGACATTTCGACGTCGCACTGGCGCGCCCGGCATGTCGCGGCGCTTGCCGATTTCAGCGAACAAACTATCCCGCAAGCGCCTGCAAACGTCACCCGGACGCTGCTCGACGGACTATATCTATGGGATATGTGGCCGCTGCAACTTCCCGACGGCAGCACAGCCAAGCCTGATGGCTGGACCGTATGGTTCATCCTCTCGTCACCCGCCATCCCCGATCCGGACCTGCGCCACGGTCTTGCGCGCATCCGCCTCGTCATCGAAAAGGATGGTGAGTGGCGCGATTGCGGCAACGCGCTTCCCGATGGCCACAATCCCGGAAGCCGTGAATGGGCGGGCACGTCGGTGTTCGATCCCGATACCGGCAAGGTCACATTATTCTACACCGTTGCAGGCTATCCGGGCGAAGACCCGATAACCTTTGCGCAACGGCTATTCCAGACCAGCGGTAGGTTGCGTTTCGAAAATGGCGCTGCCGAAATCATCGGCTGGAGCACCCCGGCGGAATCCGTGGAGTCCGATGGGCACCACTATATGATCGTCAACCAGAAGGAAGGCGTTCCCGGCTTCATCAAGGGCTTTCGCGACCCGGCCCATTT
>JAGNSY010000182.1 GCA_017987825.1 Sphingorhabdus sp.
ACAAGCGCGAATATGGGACCCACTCGATGCGCCGGACAAAGGCATCCTTGATTTACAAGGCTACCGGTAACCTGCGGGCTATTCAGATTCTACTGGGTCATACCAACATCGAAAACACAGTCAGATAACCAGCGGCGGAAGTCGGCGTTGTCGCTGAATTGTTTGAAAAGCTGGGTGTCGTCCTTCATCAATCCGACGATCACAGACTTAAGCGCCTTATCCAGCTCGATGCGTGCATTCTGCTTATCAGAATTTTGCTGGGCGTTCTGGTAGGCTTCGTCGGCAGAAACCCGTTGAGGAATGTCCTCGGTAATCAACTTGCGGATAAACGCGACGACGAATTGTCTATCGCCTCGGGGGGCAATCCTGCCAGTTCCAAAACCTCTTTCTGCGCATCCCCCACCCACAAATGGGCATCAGGATGCGACCAAGATGAGAGCGTCGCAATTTGGGTATTTAGGTCTTGCGCTATCTGCTGCCTTTCATATGCATCGAACTCGGCTGGCGATTGTTGTGCCAGGTCAAGTGACGCTTGGGCGCGATGGAAAAAGCGACGCGCCAATGTTGCCGCGTCAACATCGGAAATGACTGGTCGGTCGAATGTTGATGGATTGGCTCGACTTCGACGCTTAGTATCACGTCTCGCTTCTATGAATGCAGCTTTCCAATTGGCTACTTCACGCAAATGGAGGGCTTCGGCTTCAGCTTTGTTCGACGTACCTAGGCTTTTCCAAATCTCCCTTCGACCGAAGCGCGAAAAAAGTTCCTTTGGCACGCCGACCCGCGAATACCAGACCGAACCTCTAAGGTGTAAACCTGCATGTTTTGCCACGTCTTCCATACTCCGCATCGTAGCAGAAAATCGTAGCAGTTCGCAAAAATAAACTTGGGATTTCCGAGGCTTCTAGGGAAACCTAACCATTTGAAAAAATGGTGGAGCCTAGGGGAGTCGAACCCCTGACCTCTACACTGCCAGTGTAGCGCTCTACCAGCTGAGCTAAGGCCCCGAATGCCGCGCAACAAGGCGGCTATGCATTTCAGAGGCGCGCCTTTAGCCGCACTGCCCCCGGATTTGCAAGCGGGAAAATGGCATTACCACTCCCCCGCCCGTTTAAGCATTATTGTTCGTCGCCATCGCCTTCGGTTCCGGCAACACCAAGGTCGTCGTCACCGCCGAGATCAACGTCATTGTCGGGCGAAACATCGCCATCGACCGCGTCGACATCGATGTCGAGATCGTCGTCGCCCAGATCGGCATCGTCCTTTTTCTTTTCGATCTCTTCATAAGGCAGCGGCTGCTTTGATTTCAGCACCGGCTCAGGCGTCCACTGGTTGCCGCATTCGATGCATTCAACCGGTTCGTCCTTGGTCAGATCGTAGAATCGCGTGCCGCATTTCGGGCAAGTGCGCTTGGTTCCCCATTCAGCCTTCACCATGGTGGGCCTGTAATCCTTTCAAAATTGCGTGAAATGCGGTCTCGATTTGGAGACTCGCTGCAAACAGGCGCCGCCCTTGCCACAGCGGAGCGCGCCTGTCAAAAATTAGTGTAAGCGTTGACTTGAGGCCGGTGTGAAAGCAAAGCACCTGACCTATGCATAGCGCCCTTCCCCGCCCCGCTTCCTTTGCCCCACGTGGGTCGCTTCGTGGCTCGGTCAAGGTGCCCGGCGACAAGTCGATCAGCCACCGTTCGTTGATGCTTTCTGCGCTTGCCATAGGCGAAAGCCGGGTGTCCGGCTTGCTGGAGGGTGAGGATGTGCTGGCGACGGCCGCCGCGATGCGCGCGATGGGGGCCACGATAGAGCGCATTGGCGAAGGCGAGTGGCGCATCCACGGCGTGGGCGTCGGCGGGCTGCTGCAGCCCCAAAATGCGTTGGATATGGGCAATAGCGGCACCTCTACCCGCCTGCTGATGGGGCTGGTCGCCAGCCATGCGATCAGCGCGACCTTCATCGGTGATGCCAGCCTTTCCAAAAGGCCGATGGGTCGGGTGATCGACCCATTGTCGCTGACTGGCGCCGAGTTCAATGCCACCCCCGGCGGGCGTTTGCCGTTGATGGTGCGTGGAATTTGCCCTGCTATTCCTATTAGCTACCGCTTGCCTGTGGCTTCGGCGCAGGTGAAATCGGCGGTGTTGCTGGCAGGTCTCAACACTCCGGGGATTACCGAGGTCATCGAGCCCGTGCCAACGCGCGACCATAGCGAACGAATGCTCACCGGGTTCGGAGCCGATCTGACCGTAGAGACCGACGCGCAAGGTGTGCGTCATATCCAGCTCGTCGGTGAAGCCGAGTTGAAGCCGCAGACAATTGAAGTGCCAGGTGATCCTTCGTCCGCAGCCTTCCCGATTGTCGCAGCCCTGATCACCCCGGGCAGCGAAGTCACCGTCACCCATGTTGGTATGAACCCGACGCGCACCGGCATCTTCAAGATGCTCGAGGCAATGGGGGCGGACCTCACCTATTCGAACGAACGCGTGGTTGGCGGCGAACCCGTCGCGGATATCACCGCGCGGCATTCGGCGCTGAAAGGCATCGAGGTGCCGCCCGATGTTGCGCCGAGCATGATCGACGAGTTTCCGGTCTTTTTCGTTGCCGCCAGTATGGCCGCGGGGCGCACGATCACCAGCGGGCTCGACGAATTGCGCGTCAAGGAAAGCGACCGGTTGGCGCTGATGGCGACAGGGCTGACAGCGATCGGCGCGAAAGTTGAAGAGCGCGAAGATGGTCTCGTCATCGACGGTAGCGGTGGCGAGCCTCTAAAGGGCGGCGCGACCATTGCCAGCGCGCTCGACCACCGCATCGCGATGAGCTTTGCAGTAGCCGGGCAGAATGTTCGGGCAGCAGTGACCGTCGATGATGTGTCGCCAATTGCGACCAGCTTTCCGACCTTTGAGGCGATGCTGGCAGGACTGGCGAACGGATGATCATCGCAGTCGACGGCCCGACCGCTTCGGGCAAAGGCACCATCTCCAAGGCGCTCGCCGCACATTATAAATTGCCTTGGCTTGATACCGGCCTTCTCTATCGCGCCGTGGGTCGGCAGGTGGCGCTGAATGGCGGTGATGCAGACAGCCCTGTCGACGCTGCGGCGGCCTGCACTTTCCCCGACAGCCTTCTCGATGATCCTTTGCTGCGGGATGAGGCAACGGGCGGGCTTGCCAGCCGCGTATCGGTGCATCCGGAGGTGCGCGCCGCACTCAATCAACGTCAGGTCGATTTCGCCAATCAGCCGGGCGGTGCAGTGCTCGACGGGCGCGACATCGGCACGGTGATCGCACCTTATGCCGACGTAAAACTGTTCGTCACTGCCTCCGCCGAAATCCGCGCCGAACGCCGTTTCAGGGAAATGCAGGGCCGCGGCGCCGAGGTCGACTATCAAACAATTCTTGCCGATATCCGCGCCCGCGACAAACGCGACACCGAACGCGCCGATGCGCCGCTGAAACCAGCGGAAGACGCGTACTTGCTAGATACAGGCGATTTGACTATAGGCGCAGCCGTTCAAGCCGCGATTGCCTTGGTGGAGCGAAAACTTCAGCAAAGCTAAGTGGCGGGGCGCTACGGGCCAACGATCCCGTCATGCTGAACTTGTTTCAGCATCCATTCCGCCTAGCAGACCAAAGGTCGAGACGGAGAGATGGACCCTGAAGCAAGTTCAGGGTGACGATGGTTTTGGTATGTAAGCCTCTTAAAACGAACGCTTTATTGGCATGGGGCCAATAGGGCAGTCTGGTCAAAGACCATCGGAACCAACCGATTGGCCGGATAAAGCGTAAGCAAGGAACTCTAACCATGGCAACTTCGCCTAACCCTACCCGCAACGATTTTGAAGCGTTGCTCAACGAATCACTCGGTGGTGCAGAAGGCGGCTTTGAAGGCCGCGTCGTCAAAGGCACCGTAACCGCAATCGAAAACGACTTCGCGATGATCGACGTCGGCCTCAAGAGCGAAGGCCGCGTGGCCCTGCGCGAATTCTCGATGCC
>JAGNSY010000183.1 GCA_017987825.1 Sphingorhabdus sp.
CCAAATCCCAGGCCGCCAATTGGCGGCAGATGATGCGCCAGTCGCTGTTGCGCAGCGGTGCGCTGATCGGGGCGGGCGTGGTCGGGCTGTTCGCGCTGTTTTATGCCGTTTCGATCCTCAGCTATTCGCCTGCCGACAATGCCTTCAACAGTGCCGCAGAAAGCGCCAGCAATAACTGGATGGGGCAGAGCGGTGCCTATATGGCGGATGCGTCGTTGTTTACCTTCGGGTTGCCGGCGATATTGCTGTTCCCGCTGCTTCTAGTGTTTGCCCGCCGCCTGTGGCGCGATGTGCCGCAGCCGCGCTGGAAACGGCAATTGCTACTCTGCCTACTGGGTATGTTGATCCTCGGCTTTGGCCTCGCCCATTGGCAGCATGGCAGCGACATTGGCCTGCCTGCAGGCTGGGGCGGCACGCCAGCGCTGCTGCTAGACGGTGCCTATAGCACACTGGTCACCAAACTGGGTGAGGGCTGGGGCAATCTGGTGCGCTGGGTTGCCATCCTTGCTTCGGTTGTCGGCGGCATCATGCTGGTAACGCGCTCGCTGGAGCTGGAACGGCCGCTGTTCACGATCCCATCGATCCAGATGCCATCGCTCGGTGGTTCGTCCGAACGAATAGCCGCAGACCCATCGGCGCCACAACGCGAGCCCGAATTCGTTGCCGACCCGGTCCCGCGCAAGCCTGTCGAACGCGAACCGCGCCGCGCACCGGAAATTGCAGAACGGCAAACTGCGCCCAAGAAAGCCAGCTTTGCATCCGGTGCAAAACAGGGCGACTTTTTCGGCAATTACACGCTGCCCTCGCTCGATCTGCTCGACACCCCGCCACCCTCAACGGCGCCCAAGCTCGACAAGGCGGCGCTCGAATCGAATGCGCGGCTGCTCGAATCGGTGCTCGATGACTTCAAGGTGCAGGGCGAAATCGTCGCTGTAAGGCCCGGCCCCGTCGTCACCATGTACGAACTGGAACCCGCCCCCGGCGTCCGTGCGCAGCGCGTCGTGCAATTGGCCGAGGATATCGCGCGCAACATGTCGGCGCTCTCTGCGCGCGTCTCGACCGTGCCGGGGCGCACAGTCATCGGCATCGAACTGCCCAACCACAACCGTGAGGCGGTGGTGTTGCAGGAAATGATCGCCTCAACCGCCTTTGCCGACCAAAAGGGGCAGCTGCCGATCATCCTCGGCAAGAATATTTCGGGTGACCCGGTGGTGGCTGATCTGCAGCCCATGCCGCATCTGCTTGTTGCCGGGACCACCGGTTCAGGCAAGTCGGTTGGACTCAACTGCATGATCTTGTCGCTGCTCTACCGGCTGACGCCCGACCAGTGCCGGATGATCATGATCGATCCCAAGATGCTCGAACTCAGCATCTATGACGATATCCCGCATTTGCTCGCACCTGTTGTGACTGAGCCTGCCAAGGCGATCCGCGCGCTCAAATGGGCAGTTGAGCAGATGGAAGACCGTTATCGGATGATGTCGTCGGTTGGCGTGCGGAACCTGCAGGGCTTCAACGAGAAGATCCTTGCCGCCAAGGCCAAGGGACAGCCCTTGGGGCATAAGATCCAGGTCGGCTATGATCCGATGACCGGCCTGCCGCAATATGAAGAGCAGCAGCATGATTACCAGCCGCTGCCGCAGATCGTGGTGATCGTCGACGAGCTTGCCGACCTGATGATGACTGCAGGCAAGGAAGTCGAATTCCTGATCCAGCGCCTCGCCCAAAAGGCGCGTGCGGCTGGCATCCATCTGATCATGGCGACGCAGCGACCCTCCGTTGACGTCATCACTGGCGTGATCAAGGCGAACCTGCCGACGCGCATCAGTTTCCATGTCACCTCGAAAATCGACAGCCGCACGATCTTGGGCGAACAGGGCGCCGAACAACTGCTCGGCAAGGGCGACATGCTCTATATGGCGGGCGGGCGCGGGCTGACGCGTATCCACGGTCCATTTGTTTCGGACGAAGAAGTCCGCAAGGTAGCCGAGCATTGGCGCGGGCAGGGCGAGCCTGACTATATCCAGTCGGTCACCGAGGAACCCGAAGATGGCGGCTTTGCGCTTGATGGACTGGGCGATGACGACAGCCCCGAAGATGCGATGTACCGCAAGGCCTGCCAGATCGTTTTCGAAAGCCAGAAGGCTTCAACCAGCTGGATCCAGCGCCAGCTGCGGATTGGCTACAACAGCGCCGCCCGCCTGATCGACAGAATGGAAGAGGATGGCTTTGTGAGCGCCCCCAATCATATCGGTCGGCGTGAGGTGTTGCGCGACCGCAATGGTGAGCCGATTTAGCGCCCTGGATCGATATTCAGAATCGGTTCAATGCGCAGCCAGTATCTGCGTTGGCAATAGCCAAGGAAACAATATGACCTATAAATTCTCCCGACTTTTGCTCGTTCCCGCGATTATGGCGTCGGCGGCCAGTGCGCCTGCGCAGCAATCGAATGATCTTAGCCAAGTGGTCAGCCATATGCAGGCAGTGACCACGATGAATGCCAGCTTCACCCAGACCGATCGCAACGGGCAAAGCCTGACCGGCAAGCTGCTGTTGAAGCGCCCCGGCCATGTGCGGTTTGAATATCAAAAGGGTGTGCCCCTGCTGATCGTCGCCGATGGCAAGGCGCTGACCATGGTCGACTATGAAGTGAAGCAGGTGCAGCGTTGGCCGATCAAAAACAGCCCGCTTACGGCCTTGCTTGACCCCGGCAAGGACCTTTCCCGGTTCGGCAAAATTGTCCCGACTTCAAATCCAAACGTTGTCAGCGTCGAAGTGCGCGATCCCAAGCGCCCTGAATATGGCACGATGACGATGATCTTCATCAAACAAGCAGGTGCCCCTGGCGGGTTGACGCTCAATGGCTGGGTCGCGCTCGATTCGAAGAACAACCGCACGACGGTGCGACTCGGCAATGTCAAATTCAATCAGCCGATTGCGCAATCGAGCTTCAGCTGGCGTGACCCGAGGCCGCGTCGCAAGAGCTGAGCGAACTCATCGGTGAGTTGAGCCGACAAGCCGACCAGCCGATAGTCTGAACGGGGCTGTTCATCTTACCGACAGGAAAATCACCCTAGATTGAGGACATCGAAGGACAGGCGGCTACGCGGTTTTCCCCCTGTTGCCCGTGGCGCTAAAGTCTTCCTTCGGTTTCAGCGTGACGAACGCAAGCTCGGCCCTCATCCCAAATGCCCCCGGGATGAGGGCTTTGCTTTCTCCCGCTCTGACGCGGTGTTGAAATACAACACGCTGTTCAGACGCTCGGCGCAGCAGCCGAACGCTATGCCGCAGGCCTTGCTCTGCACCATTGCGCAACGCCATGCGAAGCTGCACGCGGATAGAAGAAGTGGGTGTGCAGCAATGGTCGCAAAAAACTCGGTCTGGTTAAAACGGGCGGTGATATTGGCACTTTCGGTCGCCGTTGCGGGATGTGCATCCAAGCAGCCCCGACATACAAGCCATGCGCCCGCACCATCGCGACCGGCATCTGCCGACGCCGAGGCCATATGGCATTTGCGCTCCGGCTTGAACGTTGCCGCGCTTAATTGTCGTGGACGGGGCCGGGCTCATGTGGCCCCTGCCTATAACCGGATGCTGGGCCGTCACCGACAGATACTGTCCAGCGCCTATGCGTTTGAACTCAAACGTCACGGCCAGCGCACACTCGACGGGCACCTCACCCAGATATATAACCGTTTTGCCAATCAGCGTTCGTTAGATCGCTTCTGTTCAACCGCGTCGACGATTGTTGGCGAAGTAAATGCGATGGGATCCACCGAACTTTCCCATTCTGCACCGCGGCTTTTGCGCGATCTGGAACGAAGTCTGAAATAACCGATCGCTAAAATAGCTGGTCCTAAATTTGCGCATTTGGCCACGCAGGACCGCCATTCCCTGCTTGCTCCGTAGCGCCCCCGTCCCTAAGCAACCGCCATGGCAACCACTCTTCGTATCGCTTCCTGGAACATCA
>JAGNSY010000034.1 GCA_017987825.1 Sphingorhabdus sp.
ACGCCGCGCCTGTTAGCCAGCTTCAATGCAACCGACAGCGTCACCATCAACGCGCAAGCATCAAAGGGCTTCCGTCTGGGCGGGATCAACGATCCGCTCAACATTCCGCTCTGCTCGGGCGGTGCTGGCGGGGTTGACGCGCTGACCTATGGCAACCGTCCGCGCTATGATGACGAAACGCTGTGGAACTACGAACTGGGTGTGAAAACACAGGGCAGCGGCTTCACGTTCAACGCGGCAGCTTTCTACACCGACATCAAGAACCTGCAGGTGACGGCTGACGCCGGCAGCTGTTCGTCGCGCGTCGTTTTCAACGTACCCAAGGCGCATACCCAAGGTATCGAATTCGAACTGAGCGCGCGACCCGCCGAAGGCCTCGACCTTGGCATTTCGGGCAGCCTTGTCAGCGCGAAATTTGATTCCTCGGTTACGACCACGGCCGGTGCCGTCATCGCGGGTATCCGTGATGGCAATCGCCTTCCGACCGTGCCGAAGTTCCAGATTTCGGCCAATGCGACCTACAGCTTCCCCGTCAGCGATGGTGCCGAAGCCTATGTCTCAACGTCGATCCAGCATGTCGGCAACCGCATCACCCAGCCGAGCGATCAGGAAGGCAATCCGCGCAGCTTCGTTTCGGGTCTGGCCTTCGCCGGTGCACCCGGAACCAATGCGACAACGCTCAATCTGATCTTGCCCAGCTATGAACTGGTCAATCTGAGTGCCGGTGTCGATTTCGAGAATGGCCTGTCAGTGATCGGCTATGTCAACAACCTGTTCGACGAAAATGCGTTGCTGTCATTCGACCGCGAACGCGGTGGTCGGGCGCGTCTGGGCTTCTCAACCAACAGCCCGCGCACTTATGGGATCACAGTGCGCAAGTCCTTCTAAGGATTGCTTCAAGCCAAAAGAAAAGGGCGGCTCGCGGGCCGCCCTTTTTCGTTTAAGTGGTTGAGCCGGTTCAGACCCGCATCGGCATCAGCACATAGAGCGCAGGCGATTTATCATTTTCGCGGATAAGCGTCGGGGCGCTGGCATCGGCGAGGTGGAGTTCGACGGTGTCGCCTTCAATCTCACTCAATATGTCGAGCAGGTAGCGGGCGTTGAAGCCGATTTCGAAGCTGTCATCCGAATAGCTACCCGGAACTTCTTCTGCCGCAGTGCCATTTTCGGGCGAGGTGACCGACAGGGTGATCTTGTCCTTGTCGAGTGCCATTTTGACGGCGCGGGTTTTTTCGGTAGCGATCGTCGCGACGCGATCGACGCCTTCGGAAAAGCTCTTGGGATCGATCTTCAGCAGCTTATCATTGCCGGTGGGAATGACGCGGCTGTAATCGGGGAAGGTGCCGTCGATCAGTTTCGAGGTCAGCACCGCGCTGTCGAACGTGAAGCGGATTTTGGAAGCCGACAGGTCAATCTGGATCGCATTGCTGCCGCTTTCGTCGAGCAGCTTGCGCAGTTCGGCCACACATTTGCGCGGCACGATAACGTCGGGCATGCCCTCTGCACCCGCCGGACGCGGCAAGGTGACACGCGCCAGACGGTGGCCGTCAGTGGCAGCTGCCTTCAACATCGGATCACCATCGTCGGTGACGTGCAGGAAAATACCGTTGAGATAATAGCGCGTTTCCTCGGTCGAGATCGCAAAGCGGGTCTTGTCGATAATCTGGATAAGCGAGGGTGCGGGCAGTTCGAAACTGGTCGGCAGTTCGCCTTCGGCAATCATCGGAAAATCATCGCGCGGCAGGGTTGATAGACTGAAACGCGCACGGCCCGCATTCACCGCCATGCGGCCATCGGCGGCGTTCAGCTGAACCTGACTGCCGTCAGGCATCTTGCGCGCGATTTCGAACAATGTGTGCGCCGAAACGGTGGTTGCGCCGGGGATTTCGACATCACCCGCAATGGTTTCAACAATTTGCAGGTCAAGGTCGGTCGCAGTCAGGCGGATCGCGCCATTTTCGCTGGCCTCAATCAACACATTCGAAAGAATGGGGATGGTGTTGCGCCGTTCCACCACCGACTGCACATGGCCAAGGCTCTTCAGCAGTGTCGCGCGCTCAATGGTCGCTTTCATCGTCCGGTCTATCCCCTTTGGCCGCCCCCTCACGGAAACGGCGAGTCTTCCCAATTCGCCTTAGGGTCAAAACCCCCAATTTCGGCGAATCTTCCTTAACAAGTTGGAGACCTAGGGCAAGCCGATTGGCTTTACAGCGCGGATTAATCTGTGGAAGAAGGCGGATGACAGAAAAGGGGTTAGGATTTTGAGCACAAACGGAAAAAGACTGTTCATCGCGCGGCATGGCGAAACCGTGTTCAACGCGGTCGCGCGGATGCAGGGTCAGCAGGCGGTACACACCCCGTTGACCCGCGCGGGATTTTTGCAGGCCGACGCAATGGGCCGGGCACTTGCACCCTGGTTTGAGGGGAAGCCGACGCCGATCCTATGGTCTTCAACTGCTGGTCGTGCGCTGCAGACGCTGGCGATTGTGGCCGAACATGTGGGCGCCGACTGGCACCAGACCAAAGCCGATGACCGGCTGCAAGAGATTGACGTCGGCGACTGGTCCGAACGGACCTATGCCGATATCCACGCCGAAATCGGCCCCTTTGTCGATCATGAAGAAGGCCTGTTTACCGTGCAGCCACCCAATGGTGAATGGTATGATGACATCGCCCACCGCCTGACCGACTGGATCGCCGATGCCACTGCAGAGCCCGGCGATGCTATCGTCCTGATGCACGGTATGTCGGCGCGGGTGCTGCGCGGGATATTGCTCGGGCTTGAACCCCATGAGGTTGCTGGTGCACCTATCGCTGACAGCCTGCCGCAGGGCAGCATGGTGATGATACAGGATGGCAAGGAACAGATCGTCACATTGGGCGAAGGCGCGCTGGAACGCGCTTGAAACGCCTGCTGCTCCTTGCCTTGGCGTTGATTGCGACCCCTGCCCTTGCCAAGGATCGGCTGGGCGCCTGGCAGAGCTGGGCGGCGTTCCGCGATGCCGAAACTCCGCGCTGCTACGCGATTGGTGCGCCCGATGAATCGAGCGGTGAAGGCGGTTATGTGTCGATCGGCTTCTGGCCAAAGCGAGGGCTGGGCCACCAGGTCTATGTCCACCTCTCACGTGAGCGTTCGACCAATAGCGGTATCACACTCAGTGCAGGCGGACGCCGTTTCCGCCTGATTGCCAAGGGCGATAGCGGCTGGGCCAAGGACCGGCAGACCGACATGGCGATCATCGCCGCCATCCGCTCAGCTCAATCGCTGAGCATCACCAGCATGGCGCGCGACGGTCGCACCATCGTCGACGCCTATGCAACACGGGGGGCGGCGAGCGCGATTGATGCCGCGGCCTTGGGGTGTGCGGGGCGATAGCCAGCCAAGACTCGCTTTTCGCACCCGACCTCCCTATATCGCCGCGCATCATGCAGATACCCGGCCATATTGATCCTGTAGTCACTCCGCGCGCCATCACGCCGCGCTCCGATGGTCGTCTCGACCTAATGGGGCTATCGCATCTGCAGATCAAACAGCTCTTCCTCGAAAGCCAACTCGACGACAAGGCCGCCAAGCTGCGTTCGAAGCAGGTGTTCCACTGGATCTACCATCGCGGCGTCACCGACTTTGAAATGATGACCGACATCGCCAAAACGATGCGCCCCTGGCTGGCGCAGCGTTTTGTGATTGGCCGCCCCGAAGTGATCGAGGCGCAGGTCAGCAGCGATGGTACCCGCAAATGGCTGCTGCGCACCGACGATGAGCAAGACTATGAAATGGTCTTCATCCCCGATGCGGACCGCGGCACGCTGTGCATTTCCTCGCAGGTCGGCTGCACGCTCAATTGCCGTTTCTGCCATACGGGCACGATGCGGCTGGTGCGTAACCTCACGCCGGGCGAGATTGTCGGGCAGGTTATGCTCGCACGCGATGCGCTGGGGGAATGGCCCAAGGGCAATATGGCGGGCTTCGGCGAAGAGGATGATGAAGACGACGATACCGGCCATTACACCTCTGACGGGCGTATGCTGACCAATATCGTGCTGATGGGCATGGGCGAGCCGCTGTATAATTTCGACAATGTCCGCGATGCGCTGAAAGTCGTTATGCACGGCGATGGCCTTGCGCTCTCCAAACGTCGCATCACATTATCGACCAGCGGCGTGGTGCCGATGATGGAGAAAGCGGGCGAAGAAATCGGCGTGAATCTTGCCGTCTCGCTCCATGCCGTCAGCAAGGAAATCCGCGACGAGATCGTCCCGCTCAACCGCAAATATGGCATCGAGGAACTGCTACAGGCCTGCGCCGATTATCCGGGCGCGAACAATGCCCGGCGCATCACCTTTGAATATGTGATGCTGAAGGACAAGAATGACAGCGACGCCGATGCGCGCGAACTGGTGCGGCTGATCAAGCAGTATAAACTGCCCGCCAAGGTCAATCTGATCCCGTTCAACCCCTGGCCCGGCGCACCTTATGAATGCTCAAGCCCTGAGCGCATTCGCGCCTTCAGCAACCTCATCTTTGAAGCCGGTATCAGCGCCCCAGTGCGCACCCCGCGCGGCCGTGACATCATGGCGGCGTGCGGCCAGCTAAAGTCAGCTTCCGAAAAAAAGAGCCGGGCTGAACTCGACAAGCTGGCCGAGGAGAAGCAGGCAGCCTTGGGCTGATCCACCAGTAATCACTTGCTTTTAGGTCAGTAAGTCTGTCCACTAAGCAGACGGGGGCACCGCAAGGGTTACGGAGGCTCTCATGCCACTTATCGAACGTCTGCTGGCCGGAAAAATACGGCACGGCACGCTCAGAATAGAACGGGCCGATGGCAGCATAAGCGAATTGGGTAACCTCCAAGCAGGCTGGCCCGACATCATCTTGCGCATTCACAATGCAGCGGCAGAGCGCCGGATCCTGCTGAACCCGCGTCTCGGGCTCGGCGATGCCTATATCGACGGGAGTGTCTCGGTCGGTGATGATGACATAATGGGTCTTATCGAGTTGGTTCGTCGCAACAACCCTTGGGAAAAGGGAGGCGAGATAGGCGATTCGGGAATGTTGAAACGCCTAGCCAGCCAATTGGTGCGACCCTTGCGCCAAATGAACAATCTGGCCCGTTCGCGCGCCAATGTGGCGCATCATTATGATCTGTCGAACGATTTCTACAAATTGTGGCTCGATTCTGACATGCAATATAGTTGCGCCTATTGGCCCGACCAAAATATCGATCTGGAGGCAGCGCAGAGCGCCAAAAAAGCGCATATTGCCGCAAAGCTGGCGTTAGAGCCGGGGCAACGCGTGCTCGATATCGGCTGCGGCTGGGGCGGGATGGCGCTTTACCTGAACCAGATCGCAAATGTCGAGATATTGGGTATCACATTGAGCGGAGAGCAACTCAAGCTCGCCCGCGAGCGGGCAGATGCAGCTGGCGTTTCAGACCGCGTGAAGTTCGAACTGATCGACTATCGTGACTTGGCGCGCACAGCGAATGGCCAGTTCGACCGTATCGTGTCGGTTGGTATGTTCGAACATGTCGGCGTGCCGCAGTTCGAGACCTTTTTCCGCAGCGCCGCCAACATGCTGACCGACGATGGCGTGATGCTGCTCCATACCATCGGACGCCTGGGCAAACCCGGCTCAACCGATGCTTTCACGCGCAAGTATATCTTTCCCGGCGGATATATTCCGGCGCTTTCAGAAACGCTTTCTGCGAGCGAAAAATCGAAGCTGATCGCAACCGATATAGAAAATCTCCGGCTACATTATGCGCTCACATTGCGCGCTTGGTACGCACGGGTATGCGAGCAACGCGAAGCTATCATCACCATGATGGACGCGCGCTTTTACCGCATGTGGACATTCTATCTAGCCGGTGCGACCGCCGCGTTTGAATGGGGCGGGATGTGCAACTACCAGATACAGTTTGCCCGCAATCGCCGCAGTATACCAATCACCCGCGACTATATAGCGAGCAGCGAAATCGAAATCCGTTCAAAGCTGTAATCAAACGAACAGCGCGACCGACTGCATCCCTGTCATCATCGGTTCGCCCTTGCTGTTCCACACGGTCATATATTGGCTGCTCGCGCCGTGCACCGCGTGGTGGGTCTCGGATTCGAGAAACCACCAGCCATTTTCGGTTTCAGGCGCATCGGTCAAAAGGTTGATCTGCCAGTTGATCGAGCTGATCATACCTTCCTTCTTCATCAGCCCCATCGTCGACGGTGGCAGGGCATCGCCCATGCAGATCAGGTCGGCGACAGGATCAAGGCGTTCGCGCTCTTTCAGGCGGTGCCAGTTGGCGAGGCGGGGCTTGTCCATACCAAGGATCAGCCGCTTTTCGGGATAATCCATATTATGGGTGAAGAATTCCGGCGGGCCGCTGCGGGTTTTGCCCTCTTCGGGAATTGGCGGGAATTCCGGGCGGGGAAGGCCTTCATAGTCGATATGGCTCTCGCGTCGTGCCATGAATACGAAGACGCAGCTCAGGCCTACCTCTTCGCCCACAGTGATTTCGCTCTTGATGAAGGCGCTGTTGCGGCCGCGACGCAAAACCTTGCTGTGAATCTCGATCTCGCCCGACAGCGGGCCCGAAAAGGCGATCTGCGCAGTCAAAAGCGGCGGCAGATCGGGGGCCGCCAGCTTAGCCGACTGATAGGCCAGCGCCGAGCTCAACCCGCCATAGGCCGTCCGCCCCTGATGCCAGGTCGGGGGGATGGTGATTTTCTGATCGGTGCTATCGGCGCGGAGCTGCGCAAGAATGTCTGCAAGGTTCATGCATGCCGCATATCGCGCGCATTCACTTGTCGCAAGCCATCAAGACAATAGGCTTGCATAGCGCAGCTTGCGGTGGTTGAGTCGAGCGTATGGAGGGGCAAGACCAATTTGCTTGGGTGCAGAAGCTGGTAGGCGGCGGCGTTCCGATTCCGCCGAATACAGCTTCGGCCAATCTGATCGGCAGGGCGATCACTGCTGCGGTAACGCTCGGTGCAAACCGGCCCGCATTGCTTGAGGCCGTTGGCATCAATGAAGCGACGATCCGCAACCAATTGAGCCGCGTACCGGGTGTAGTTCTGAACCGGTTGCTGATGGCAATCGAAATCCAGCTCGAAAAACCCGCTGCCGTTCTGGAAATCGGACGCGATTCGTGGCCGCGTTGCTTTTCGGACATCGGCTTTGCGACGCGCCTCCTGCCGACACTGTTCGATGTGATCGATGCCAATGTGCAAATGCAGGAGTTGCGGCAGAACATCTATCGCGTTTCACTTGCAGACCAAGGGGAGGTCGCCGCCCTGAAATGGAATGCAATGGGCAATGACGCGCAAGAAATTGCACCTGCTGTCGAATTTTCGATCGTCACCTATGTCAGGCTCGCGCGGGAGATTTGGGGAGACAAACTGAATGTCGCGGGCGTGACAATTCAGCATCAGCCGCGGTTCGACCGTGCTCTGTATGAACAATATATTGGCTATCCGGTTACATTTGGCGCCAAGGATACGGCCGTACTGTTTTCATCCGAGCAATGCCGTTTGCGCACTCCGCACGCGAATCCAGAATTGCTAACCGCAGCCACCATTTGCCATTCGCAGCCGGTCGAATGGTTCGATGCAAGCATGCGCCTGTCTGCTTTCACCTACTTCTATTTATGGACCGAACTCAACAAATCGCCTGTCACGCTGGACCGCGTTGCACGGTCATTCGGCATGGCCGAGCGAACCTTGCGGCGACATCTGGTCGATGAAGGCAATCCGTTCCGCGCAATGCTTGATGACATACGCAAAAGCATGTGCGACCTTTACAAGCTGGAGAATAAGCGCCCGCTCGCCGAGGTCGCCGAACTGCTCGGCTATGGCGAATTGAGTGCCTTCACGCGCGCCTATCGACGCTGGTATGGCGAGCCGCCGAGCAAGGGCTGGCAAGCCGCTGCGTCCTCCACACGCGGCTAAGCGACCTTCTTATTTCCTCGGCTGCGGCGTGTAGCGGATATTCGCCTTGCCAGTCACGTCGACCGGCAGGAACAGCCCCTGACCGGTTGCTATGACGGTCCCGTGGCTCACCTCATTCACTTCAGCCGAAAGCGTGAAATCCCCTTCGCGGCGCAATGCGATTGCCTTTTTCGCGGCTACCAGTACCTTCTCATAATCCTTGTTGAAATCGGTCACCAATGCCTTGCTGATTTCGGCGAGCACTTCGGGATCCTCGAACAGGGCAAAGAGCAGATTGACGGCCTCCCTGTCGGTGGTTCCGGCAATCCGCAAATCGCGGACCTGAACAACTTCGGAATTATCTTTGTTATAAGCAATGGCTGACAGCCAGATCACACCGTTGGTGCCTTTGAGCGGGCTTCGGATCACATCCGCATTGGCTTCGATCCCAACGGCTATCCTACCGCCCTCGGTCGCATAGACCGTCACTTTTTTGAAGTCGACCTTCACCGGTCCGATCTGGTCGAGCTCTATGCCTTTGGCAGCGAGCTTGCGCAGCGCCCGCAGGATCACCGGCTCCAGTTCGCGATAGTCGGCGAGCACGGGGATGTGGAAACGCAATCCATGATCGCCCGTTATCCGCGCAGGCGGCGGTAGCGGGGCTATCTCCGGTTTGTCCGGTTCGTCGCCGATAAAGGTCTCGGTCACGGCTTCAGCAGACAAGGTCATCATCAACTGCCGTCCGCTGATGCGATATCCGCCAAAGCCCAGCTTCTGCGGCGTGACTCGCATCCACGCGGGTGGGCGTTCGCGGTTGAGCATGATCGTGGCGAACCCCTCGCCCCAAGCCCCTTCGACGAGTTTGCGGGTCTGCACGCGAGCAATTTCACGCGACAGGTCTCGCTCCAGACCGGCAATCACCTTGGCCAGTTCGGCGTCGGCCTTGCGGACAAAATGTATGCGTTTGCCCAAAAAATTGATGCCAGGCGGTTCGCGCCAATCATAGGCGATGTCGACCTTCGCGCGCGGCGACCAATTGTCAGAAATCGAAATGCGGACATGGGCGCGCACGTCCGCCGACGCATTGGCGGTTTCACGCTTGATAACACCGCCCACATCACGCGCGCTGACGATGGCATTGACTGGCATGGTGACCATCAACAGATCCCCACGTCCGGACAGACGAATTCGCCCGCGATTGACGTGACCGACAATGGTGCACGCAACATCCGGGGTCACCTTGGTGCGTTTCAGGCCGATTTTGCAGTCGACATTCTTGCACGCCTTCCCTTTGCATTTTTTCTTATGCACCGGGCAAATCGTCACCCGCTGGGCTGGAATGCATTTGGGTTCATATTGGTTGATCGCCCAAAGCCGTGTCGGCGCCGAATTGTTAAGCTTTGCCTCCAGCCCGCTTATATCGATGCTCAACGGAACAATGATCGTCGATGTCTGTTTGGGCAGTTGGGCCGCGGTTTCGATGCGCGGCGGGGCTGGATTGCCGACCTGCTTTTCACAGCCGCCAAGCAAGGTCGCGAAGCAAATTAGCCAAAAAAAGATAGCATTGCCTGCACTGCGCATAATGCCCCTCGCATCCGCACTCGCGAAATCTATGCCCGGTTATCGCCTGTTTTCGAAACGACCAAATTATTGACGGTATGCTGGCATTACACGTCAAAAGAGGCAAGCCGGAATTCTTGGCGCATGCTCGCACTAAGCTGTGAGATTGTTGACAAAAAAGGGGGAAATGGTGGGCGTAGCAAGGATTGAACTTGCGACCCCTGCGATGTCAACACAGTGCTCTACCACTGAGCTATACGCCCACGCTGCGGGCCCTCTAGCGGCCTAAATGATTCCGTTCAAGCCCGAATATGGGGCTTCAGTTGAGACCAGTCGTGCTTTCTTTGGTGAACAGTCGCTCAACTTCCAGAACGAGATCTTTCAGGTGAAACGGCTTGGACAGCACTTTCGCCTGCGGCATCGATTGCCCGGCGCGCAGGGCAACCCCGGAAAATCCGGTGATGAACATGACTTCGGTGCGCGGTGAAACCTTGCTGCAATGGCGGGCGAGTTCGATACCGTCCATTTCGGGCATGACGATGTCGGTCAGCAGCAGATCGAAATGTTCGCGCTCCAAAAGCGGCGCCGCTTCGGTACCACGGTCGACGGACACAACATCATATCCGGAACGTTCCAGCGCACGCGCCAGATATTCACGCATCGCCTGTTCGTCTTCCGCCAGTAGAATTCTCGTCATTGCTTGTCCTGTCATCGGGCATTTTTGCCTTCGCGAGTCCCGCTTCCGCCGTTGATACCATCAGACGGTAAAAATATTGCACCGCATTTACCAATTTTGTCCTATCCAGCGTTGTGATGGATCACAAGGACGACACCGACACTTCCGATTTCGGCGGAAATTGCGGGTTTCAGCTGTTCAATCTGGATTCGCCCGGCCTGCCCATTCTGATATCCGTGCCGCATGCCGGACGCGAATATCCGACAGAATTGCTCGAAAATCTGCGAATCGCCCCCGCCGAACTGCAGCGGTTGGAAGATCGCTATGCCGACCGTCTGGTGGCGCCTGCAATCGCGGCGGGCATGCCCGCAATTGTCGCGCGCCGCGCGCGCGCCTGGATCGATTTGAACAGGGGTGAAGACGAACTTGATCCGGAGATGATTAAGGGCGGAACCGGTGTTCGAAAAACAGTCGGCAGCGCCAAAATGCGGGGCGGGCTCGGTCTTGTGCCCCGCAGGCTTATGCATAGCGGTGATATCTGGCAGCGCCCGTTTGAAGCGCAAGACGTTGAGAAACGCCTGAGCGGTTTTCACAGCCCCTATCATCAGCAGGTCGAAAAGGCCCTGCTGCAGATGCGCGACCTCTTCGGCATCGCTTTGCTGG
The DNA here is from genome assembly GCA_017987825.1 of Sphingorhabdus sp. Taxonomy (GTDB): domain Bacteria; phylum Pseudomonadota; class Alphaproteobacteria; order Sphingomonadales; family Sphingomonadaceae; genus Sphingorhabdus_B. The sequence continues at coordinate 10,817 of JAGNSY010000034.1, forward strand.
TCGACATGCATTCGATGCCGCCGCTGCTGCCTGTGGGTGGGCTCCAGCCGCACATCGTGATCGGAGACAGATTCGGGCAAAGTGCTGCTTCGCTCTATTCGGAAATGCTGCTGCAGCGATTGAAGCAGATCGGTGTCGCCGCAGCGCTCAACCACCCCTACCCCGGGGACTATATCCTGCGCCGACACGGTAATGTGCGCAAAAATATTCACGCCATCCAGATCGAAGTCGATCGCGCGCTCTATCTCGACTCGGAATTGCGTGAACCGGCTTCGGGACTCGAAGCCACCAGCGCCATTATAACCGAACTGCTGATGTTGCTGGCCGAGTTGGTGGGCGGTGCCTCTATACCGATGGCGGCCGAATAGCACCAAAAACCGCCATTTTCAGGCCCAAGAAAAAACCACCCCGGAATAATCCGGGGTGGCCAAGGTTCAGGGAGGTGGCGCTGACCTGCAGCGCCGGAGGACGGATAAGGGAGGGGAGATATCCGTCCTGAAGCAAAGATGGGGTTTTCATTTCGGCAAATCAATAGCCAAGTCTGTATCAACTCGTATCAGCGGGACGTAATGCCCCGATGATACGAGCAAATTTCCTAGGGCCACATGCGCTGGATGAAGGGCAATCGATCGGCAAATTGGTGCTTCAAAGCACCGATAATATGCAGCAATATCAACACGAAAAGTGGCTTTGTGAGGATTTCATGCACTTCATGCCCGATGCCTGCCAGATCCTTGCTTTTGCCGATAGGCAGCGTCGCATCGAACAGGCCGAAAAAGTCAACTGGCGGCGCTTGCGGATGTGCCGACGCCATCAGCCAGCCCGAAAACGGAACGGCGATGATCAGGAAGTAGAATAGCATATGGACGAACTTGCCCAGTCCTGCCTGCCATGCCGGAATGGCGGACGGTAGCGGTGGCGGTTTGTGGCCAATGCGCCAGAACAGTCGCAGCAGCGACAGCGTCAGGATTGAAATACCAATGGCCTTGTGCGGCGCCATGAACGCGCCTTGCGCCTCTCGCGGCAAATCCTCTGCAGCACTGGCGAGGTAGAAATTGGCGAATATCAGCAAAGCGATCACCCAATGCAGCGTGATCGCGATTTTACTGTATTTGTTGGTCATGGCGGCCCTCCTCTATAAGGGGGCCGCCCCACAGCATCAGGCGGTGGCTGCCCCGTCGGCAACCGGCACCTTACCCTGCTGAACCTGCAAAGCAAATATTTCGCGGACCAACTGCAGCGAGAAGAGATGGGCATAAATCAGAGGCAGCATGCCGTTCTGGCTGATCTTGCGTAGTTCGTCGCCACGCATGTCGCGGAGTTTCTCTTCGTTGACCATCTGGAAACCGCGATAGACGTACGGCGCTTCTTTGCCTTCTTGCTGAATGGCAACTTCTCCATCCATAAGCAGCTCATATTTCTTCAGTTCTTCGACAAATGCCTGCGTGCGTGCGCCAGCTTGTTCGAAATCTTCGCAGAATTTCAGGATTTCGCGGGTGGTTTCGGTGGCTTCGGTGCCGTCGAAAAGTGCAGTGCCTTCCTTTTTGAAGTCACCAACAACATCGGACGAAGGGTCGAAGCACAAAGTCAGCTCATCGCTGTCGGGGCGAATACGCGCGAGCATGAAGGGATAGCGGCGGATATATGCCGGCAGATACACCGGCGATACGAATTTCGCCTCATCGTCGAGAAAAACGTTCACGCCTTCGTTCATGCCCATGAGCGCGAGCGGTACAGGATTGTCGCCTGCCGAAAAAATGATCGGGTAGTTGCGCGATGCAACAACAAACTCTTCGACCGTCAACGGAATGGCATGCTGATCCTGCATGAATTTGGCATTGTCCAACTGACGACTTTTGAAAGTGCCATGTTCGCTGCTGTTCAGCGGAACCAGATCTTTATAGAAAAGGGGCAAGCCTTGCGGCGCGGGCTGGGTAGCCATTTTATACTCCGTTAAATGGATTGGAATTAGAGGTTGTCGGCGGCTTTAGGCGGCGGCGCTGTTGCTGGCAAGAGGGACGAGCTTTCCCGGGTTCATAATGCCCTTGGGGTCAAGGGCAGATTTGATTGCACGCAGCGCCGATAGGCGGGCTGGATCGGACAGTCGCTCAAACTCGGCGAGCTTTGCCTTGCCAATTCCATGCTCTGCCGAAATCGAACCGCTATATTCGGTAACCCGATCATAGACATCCGCGCTGATCCGCACACCATCAGCTGCATACCATGCGTCTGGCGCAATGCCTTTGGGCGCTTTTACGTGAAAATGGATGTTGCCGTCGCCCAGATGGCCGAACGCAATGATCGCAGTCCCCGGATAGCGCGCTTCGAATTTAGGAGATTCCCGCTCGATGAAACGCGCCATCGCATCGACAGGTACACTGATGTCATGCTGCAATGCCGGTCCTTCGGCACGCTCCGCCTCGGCAATGCTGTCTCTGATTTTCCAGAATGCTTCCGCCTGCGCTTCGCTCGCCGCAACTACAGCATCGCGCACCAGACCCTTTTCCAGCATCTTGCCAAGAAACTGTTCGGCGGCATGCGAAGGTGGGTCCTGGTCGGCGCTATCTTTGGCCAGTTCCATCACAATATGCCAGGCATAGACTGTACCCAGCGGGTCACGGGTACCCGGAATATGCTTCTGGACGTGACGGAGCGCGGCATCGGGAAGTATCTCAAACCCCTCAAGCATCGAAGGAAAGGCGTCGTTCGCCGCGAGTAAAAGCTGATAAGCGGCGGTGGGATTGTCGACCGCCACCCAAGCCACCGAACGTTCGATCAGCGCAGGAACAAGGTGCAACGTTGCTTTAGTAACAATGCCGATTGTACCTTCGGCTCCGATCAACAGATGCTTCAGATCATAACCGCGATTGTCTTTCTTGAGCGGAGTCAGCCCGTCGAAAATAGAGCCATCGGGCATAACTGCCTGCAGGCCTGCGACCAAGGCGCGCATTGTGCCATGGCGCAAGACTTGCGTTCCACCTGCATTGGTCGAAACCAGCCCGCCAATTGTCGCTGAACCTTTGCCACCCAAGGTCAAAGGAAACCGCATATCCTGCGCCGCCACGGCTTCGTGAAGATTCTGCAGGATAACACCCGCGCCGCATTGCACCAGCCGGGCGGCGGGATCGATTTTCTCGATCTGGTTCATCCGGCGTAACGACAGCAAACAGCTCATTCCGCTCGCATCTGGTGTCGCACCCGCAACCATTCCGCTATTCCCGCCCTGCGGCACCAATGGTAAACCAGAGGCGCTGGCGAGTTTGACGATCGCCGCAACTTCCTCGGTTGAAGCCGGGGACAATAAAGCCGCAGCCTTACCCGAATATCGCCCGCGCCAGTCGGTCGTCCACGGCGCCAGTTCGGCTGGATCGGTACTGAAGCCTTTGGGGCCCAGCAGCTGCTGCAATTGCTTCAATGTTTCATTTTGTGACAAAAAACTGCTTCCCGGCCCTGTTGCGATTGACTCGACTGGTCGCCCTTCATAGGGCTGGATTAATGCTCCGTTCAACCGTTACGGCTATTGGCAGCAAGAGGCGAAATCTAGTCGGGACCCGACATTGCGCATTTTTCTGATTGTCATTGCCGGGCTCGCGGTCGCTTTAAGCGTGGCTTATGGCGCTTATGGGCAATCCTCCAATGCGCTGATCGACCTTCTGGGAAGCACCAGAGAGTTTCAGGCGCGGGTCGAGCAAAGGGTGATTATCCGCTTTCCCAATCAGCCAGTCGCTGCGGCACCCGGTCGCACAGAGAAGCGCAAGGCACCGATCTATAATGAGGAAAAGATTGGCAAATGTCTGCTGATGGACCGGCTGGTCGCATCGCGCCCGGGACCCAAGAACAGCCTTGAGCTGGTGACACGCGAACGGCAATTGATTCGTGCCTATCTGGGCGATGGCTGCTTGGCGCGGGAATTTTATGCGGGTGCCTATGTCGAGCGATCGAAAGACGGCAAATTATGTGTCGATCGCGACTTGATGCATGCCCGCACCGGGGCGAAATGTGAAATCGACAAGTTTCGACTGCTGGTTCC
>JAGNSY010000184.1 GCA_017987825.1 Sphingorhabdus sp.
GATCTCTTGGGCAGTCTCTTTTGCTGATAATCCTTGGGCTACCCATTCCAGAACCTGTTGTTCCCGCGCCGTAAGTGCAGGAACTCCGCTTTGCGGATCAATATGCAACACAGTGTTATCCTTTTCGTCATTGATACTGACGCGACCAGCTAAACCGTTTGCAACCCAATATTTTCAGCTTGCAGCTTTTTGATACTATTTCGGCAAGTCCCGGATCGGGCGCTGCTTCTGTCTTGCCCTCTGTTATGCGCAAAACTGACAATAAAATTGACCCCGTCAGCCCGCTCTGATCTTCTAGCATATATCCTAAGTTAAACCCAATTGTAAAATACACTAAGTAAATTTACTCACTTGTTTCCCTCAATGGCAAAGCACCCGCGAAATCCATGCAATAGCCAGCAATTTCTAGGTCGCTTAGGCTAGCTGACATACCCACAGAACAAAAACACGGGCCGCACAGCAGAGGGAATGTAAAATGCTCAAGCTTAGCGGCCAGACAGCCTATTCGGCTGCGCGTAACACGAGAACCATCCTCAAATTTCGCAAGGGTGAGATCATCTACGCCCAAGGAGACCAGGCAGCAGACTGGTTTCAGGTGATCTCGGGAACGGTCAGAACCTGCCTGCTATACCCCGACGGGCATCGGCAATTGACTGGCTTTTACTATGGTGGCGATGTGTTCGGCATCGATGCGGAGATCTATCGATCTTCCGCCGAGGCGGTCACGGCAGTGACATTGCATCGGTGCTGCAAAGTTCCGGGGGCAGCTCAAGCTTCCGACGGCGTAGCAGAAACGAGCAGTCTTCTTCAAAGCGCCTTGAACCACGCACAGTCCTGCATCTCGCTTTTGGGGCGCAGAACGGCCAACGAACGTGTGGCGGCATTCCTTCTGGCGACGGCACGGCGCATTGGCGGCAGCCGCTCGTTGGAATTGCCGATGACGCGGGCGGATATTGCCGATCATCTGGGTCTAACGATCCACACCGTAAGCCGCACATTGTCCGAACTTGCGCGGCGCGGGATTATCGCGCTCGACGGGCCCCAGTCCATTGCCATCCGCAACCCGCATGTGTTGCGACAGCTTGCCGATGGCGAGGAGACCGAAGGTCCGCAGCAGCAGAGAGCGCGGCTCGATCCGATTGCTAGCCAGTCGCTTGGCATGGCCCCTGCGCAAGCTTTTGGGAGCTAGATCATGACACGAACCTTCTCGACATCCAGCGTACGCGCTGCGTTTGGCTGCGCCGCGTCTTTGGCAGCAATTGCAACGCCGTTGCAGGCAAACGCCTTCGAACTCGATAGCGAATCCACGGAGCCCGGAAATCAAGCCGCTGAAACAGGCATTGCCGAGCAACTGAAACTGATGCGCGAAGAAATCAGCATGCAGCGCGAAATGATCCAGCAACAGAATGCGACAATCGCCCGGCAACAGGAAGCAATCGACATTTTGTTGCGCCGCACATCCGGCGACTTCGACCTGGCCCAAATGCGGGGCGCCGGCATGGAACAGGCTGCACCACCTCCGATGGCCGCAGCCGGGCCGCTCCCCGATGCGCCGGTGGGCGAAGCCCCTCCCCCGGAACCGGCGGTCGAAGCCATGGTAGCGGCAGTGCCTGAGGGCCAGGGAGTCCTTACTCCAAACGGCAGGCTTACGCTGGACACCTCGTTCGAATATACCAATTCCTCTGCAAACCGGCTGGTCTTCAGGGGATTTGAGCTTATTCCCGGGCTTCAGGTCGGATTGATCGAAGCGAGCGATGTTGACCGCGACGCGTTGGTGGGCACGGTATCACTACGTTACGGAATTACCGACCGGCTGGAAATTGAAGGTCGCATGCCGGTCATGTACCGGCATGACCGGATCAAGGTCACGCAGCTTCGCGACGAAGGCATTGTCCGGACCTTGAAGCTCGAAGAGTCGGATATCGGCGATGCCGAAATCGCACTACGCTATCAGGTCAACGCACCCACCGAACAGAATCGGATGATCGGCATCGCCAGCCTGCGGGTAAAAAGCACGACGGGGAAAAGCCCCTTTGACGTGGGTTTCGATTCATTCGGGGTGGCGACCGGCCTGCCGACAGGCTCGGGATTCTGGGGCATCCAGCCGGGATTGAGCTTTCTGCTGCCGTCAGATCCTGTGGTGATCTATGGCGGGATGAGTTTCCTTTATCATCTGCCCAAGAATGTCGACCGAATGGTTGGTGACGTCCTGGTCGGCCGGGTGGATCCTGGCGACGCGGCGAGTGCCAATATCGGCTTCGGATTCGCACTTAACCCCCGCTTCTCCTTTTCGCTGGGATATAATCACACCTACATCTTCCCCACCGAACAGATCATCGGCGGAACCAAGCAGCGATCAACACATCTGCAAAGCGGCGCCTTTGCCTTTGGCATGTCCTACCGGCTGGATGAACGCCAATCGATCAATTTCGGTCTGCAGCTAGGCGCAACAGCCGATGCCCCCGGCCTTTCGGTGGTGTTGAGGTTGCCCATCACTTTTTAGGAGGAGTTTGCAGCGGTCGACTGCGGTATGCAGAAACGATCCGCTCGAACTGGCAGAAGATCGTAGCCGTCTGTGATTGATAGGGCAAAAGGTTCAAGCAAGCGCCCGTTTATTATTGCCCCAATGCAGCGCCGATTGTCATCGCGCCGATCGCCGAGCTGATGCTGTCGGACAGTCGATTGGAGATGATGCTATCGTGGAACGCATCATAACCGCCAAGTTCGATCGACGCATCGACCTGCTGGACGATATCCAGATTGCTCGCAGTGTTGACCAGTATATTCTGCAGTCCGTTTTCCACGCGGTGGATCAACATGGTCTGGCCACCATTAGCGGCAAAAACTGGCGTGCCGCCAAAGTCCATGCTGATCTTGCCATTTGCGAGTGCGGAGGCGTTCAGGCTGATAGCATTGGCGGGTGTAATTCCTGGCGCGGCAAACTGTTCTTTCAGCACACCGGTATCGGTCCAGCTGACGGTCGTTCGCAGCATAAGTTCGCCATTGATGTAGGTGCGGATATCGGCACCAAGATTGATATTCATGCCATGAACGACAAAGCCGCCGCGTTGCCGATCGAGCAGCTCGTCGCTGACTGTTTCGGCAAACGCGAACGGCTCTGCGACCCCGTTGGGGATTGCGGTCGCATCGCTAAATGGCTGGGGTTGGGTGGCACTTGCCTCTGGTGCCAGCGCGAAAGATCCGCTGGCAAAGGCTATGATCAACGCTGCGCATCTCATCGAATATGCTCCTATTGGACCGTGCCAACCCTGACATCGAGCAGGATTTCGGGTCGCAACTGATAGATTGGCGGAATGTCCCGGGTTACGTCAGCTACCGAAGCCGTCAGCACATTCGATTCCAGCGGCGCTTTCGACCACGGTCCCCAATCGGACCCCAGATTGAAAGTGGGGCGGCGCGCGCTGTCGGACTCGCCGATCGCGAGATAGATGCCGTTCCACATCTTTTCGAAGTCGGTCGCAGAATATTCGGTCAGCCCCAATATTGAGTCACCAACCAGCACGCGATTGCCGCGAACTCCCTTCACAACGACAAAATGTTTGAAACCGCGCAGATCGATCAGCGCGATACCTGGCCGTCCCGCGGCCGCGATATCAGTCACCTTGAACCTATAGCCTTGAGCCTTCAATCCGCGCGCTTGAAGATAGGTTTTCATGTCGAGCATCGAAAAGCCGAGTTGTCGTATCTTCTCCTGATCCCCTTTGGCCCACATTGCCTTGAAGCTATCGACCTCCGGCGTCCTGGTGCCATAGTGATAGGTCAAAAGCGTCGCAACCGCAGCAGACCCGCAGCTGAAATCGAACTGCTGGCGGATCACCGACCGAAACGGAATTTCCGCCCAGCTCATCGTGCGAACGCGATAATTTGCACCGGCCGTGTCAGGGGTCAGTCCTACCGTGCCGGCGACCAAAGGGCTCGCTGTCAGAGCACAGGCAACCGCCATCAAGG
>JAGNSY010000035.1 GCA_017987825.1 Sphingorhabdus sp.
GCTTGCCGGTTTCGGCATTGGCCACCGAGCATGCGGCCGTGCTCGACTGTGTCGAACAAGTTGGCGGCGAAACACTTTCGGTCGGTCATGACGGCATTTGCGAGACACAATATTGGGAGAATGGGCTGGCAGCCTGCATGCTGGTCAATAATGAAATTGGTGCCATCCAGCCGATCGCGAATATTGCGGATTCAGTGCACGGCGCAGGCGGCCTCCTGCTGTGCGATGCAGTGCAGGGCTTTGGACGCCTTGCGTTGCCCGATGGCCCTGACATGATTGCCGTCTCGGCGCATAAGATCCACGGCCCCAAAGGCATCGGCGCGCTGTGGGTGCGCGACGGGATAGCGTTGGAGCCGCTGCTGCACGGGGGCGGACAGGAACAGGGGCTTCGATCGGGAACACTGTCACCTGCCTCGTGTGTCGGCTTTGGCGCCGCCGCGCGATTGGCAGCCGAGCGCATGGCCGATGATTGGGCGCATGTAGAGGCACTATGGACTCGCGCTACCGAATTGTTCGCCGATTGGACGATCAACGGATCGGAACGGTTTCGCTACAAGGGCAATCTCAACATCCGCCGCGATGGTGTGGATGTCGCCCGCCTGATGTCCGAATGCCGCGAGGTGATGTTCTCTGCTGGAAGCGCATGCGCCAGCGGCTCTGGCCGCCCCAGCCATGTGTTGCGCGCTATCGGCTTGACTGAGCAACAGGCAAAATCCTCTATCCGCCTTGGATGGGGGCGCTATACGACAGTTGAAGAAATCGAACGCGCCGCATCGCTGATCAATGCGGCGGCGGAAAGGCAATACGCGTGAAAGTCCATTTCATCAGCCCCGATGGCGAAACGACGCAGACGGTCGAGGCAATGCCCGGCGACAACCTGCTCGAGGTTGGCCAGAATGCGGGGCAACCGCTGGAAGGAACCTGCGAGGGGCAGATGGCCTGTTCGACCTGCCATGTGGTTATCGCGAAGGAGTGGTTCGACAAGTTGCCTGCCGCGAGCGAGGATGAGGAAGACATGCTCGACCTTGCCAGCGGCGCACGCCGGACCAGTCGGCTTTCCTGCCAGATCGATCTGACGGCGGAAATGGATGGGCTGGTCGTGCATATTCCCGCCGAGAGTCGGAACATGCAGGGAATTTGAGTTCCTTCACTTCCCATTCACCCAAAACCGACTATATAAGCCGTGTTCGCTTCGGCGGACTATGGCGATAAATTGCGGCGTGCAATAGACGCAGCGGACCCGGGGGCGGTACCCGGCAGCTCCACCATAACCCCTGAAGTTCAGGGGATTTTGACGGGGCTGAACTAGGATCGACGTGTGTTGAAAAGCGCTGTTTTTGCCCGGCATGAATAAGCCGTGAAATGGTTCAAAACTCATAAGTGCCAACGATAACGAAGCACTTGCTCTCGCAGCATAATTCCGGGCCTCACGGTCTAGAATTATTCTAAAAGAACGCGGCCGAGCCGGCCGGGCAACAGAAAGGTCACAGCGGCCCCCCGGAGCCGGGCAACAGAATCCGGGGACCTTTTCCTTTTTGGTCGTGACACACTCTGCCGTCGCCTCAAGCAGCAACGGTTGGAAGTTTTTACCCTCAGAAGAAATAAGAAAAGAAGAAATAAGGCGCGCAGCGCCACCAATCTTCGGATGGTTTGAAACGCAGCCACAGCGATCGAATGAAGGGCTGGCGCCCTTCTTTCTTATTCCCTTCTTTCTTCTAGGGGAATCTAACGGAACCAACCAGCTGCTGGTTCCGCTCGGGTGTCACTCACTCCCAAACATCCGTTGCAATTCGACGGCCTCCAGCATCTTCGCTGCAGCAACCATGACTGCGCCAAGGCAGCAGATGAATAGCAGTTTCCCGCCAAAGCCTGGATACTGTATCAGATAGGCCTCGCCGCGCTTCACTGCACCCAACCCCAGAGCATAGGTGATGAGGAAGACCTCGGTCTTGGTCTTGATCTGAAACAGGCGCGCGACTTTTTTCATAGGTTAACACGCGTATAGGCACACCGCGTGCCAGTTCAGCATTGCGGCGGATCGCGATGGTTAACGCCACAGCGGTTTGTAAATCCTTTCGACAGTCAGGCGAGGCCGGACAGGTCACACGCTTTCAGGAGGGCGAGACGCGCATCCTGAACCTGTTTGACCAGCGCCGGGTCACCAAGCTGATCGGGCGCGATGCTCTCCGGCCAGTGCGCGGCAATTACCGACGCCATTTGGTCAAGCTTCGCTTCGTCTGCGATGAAGCGCTGGTCGACGGTCGCAGGATCCGCGACTACGCGCAGCCGCAAACAAGCCGGGCCGCCCCCATTGGCCATTGATTGGCGTACATCGACAGGAACCAGCCGACGGATCGGTCCATTGCCAGCCACATGCTCCTCTAGCCAACCCCAGACACGACTATTGGCTTTGGCTTCGGTCGGCAGGATCAGTGCCATTTCGCCCGATGGAAGCGTGACCAATTGCGCGTTGAACAAATAGCTTTGGACCGCATCGGCTAGGGTAACCCGGTCTGCCGGAACTATGACGATTTCTGCCTCGGGCATTTTCGCGCGGATTGCGGCATAGGCGGCCTCGGGATCCTCAAACGCCTGTTCGTGGGTGAAGAGAACGCGTTCATTGGCAACCGCGACAACGTCATTGTGGAAAGCACCCGCGGCAATCGCGACTTCAGACTGCTGAATGAAAAGTGTTCGTTCGGGATTTAGCTGATGTGCCCGTGCAATCGCCTTTGACGATTCGATATGCTGGCGGGCAGGGAAGGGGCCGCCTGACTTGCCGTACACGAAGATTTCAAGGCCTGCTTCGTCATGTGAAGTGCAGAGCCGCATGAAATTTGCAGCGCCCTCATCGCCGTAAGGAGCAGGAACGGGGCCATGCACCGCAAAGTGGCGCTCATCGGCGAAGGCAAGTTTCAACTGGGCGAGTGTGCCCGTCCATTCATGGCTACGATGCGCCATAGTCAGGAGATTGGCAGCCGATAAATGGCATTTGCCGTCGCTTGTGTCTGGTGCTGGTGACACCGTGGCGGCATTGGCGGCCCACATTGCCGAGGCCGAAAAGGCTGCTGCGCGGATGTGCGGCTCTGCACTGGCCATGTCTGCCGCCAACCCTGCAAGCCATTGCTTGTTCGGTCGATCAAGCGGTATGAAAAAGCCCTGCGCAAGGCCCAACCGCAGATTGGCGCGCATCTTTTCCAGACCTTGCAAAGCTGCGGCGCGGGGCTGTGAAACTGCGCCTGCATTGCTGGTCGCTGCCAGATTGCCGAGGCTCAGCCCTGCATAATTGTGGCTAGGGCCGATGATACCATCGAAATTGATTTCAACGAGCGCCATGGCTTACCACCGCGGGACAAAGGTGATGGTGTCGCCTGCTATGACGCCCAGATTTTCAGCGCATTGCGCATCAAGGATCACGCCATTTTCATGTTCGGCGACCCAACCATAGGATGCGCGGAAATCTTCGAGCAGGCCGTGCGTGACCAGCATCTTGGTGCCACCAGCCTTGCCCTCATGCGGGTCGCCCAGCGCGTTGCTGATCTCGACAATCGGCGCATCCTTGGCTTCGCGCACGCTGCGAATCTGATCGGTGCGTGCGGTCATCGTCGGGCCGCCATCGAAGATGTCGATGTAATTTTCCCAGGCGAAACCCTCTTCCTCCAGCATCCGCATTGCCGCGCGACCGGTGGGGTGCGGGACACCGATGACGTGGCGCGCCGCCTCAGATAGCATCGCGATATAGACCGGGTGCTTGGGCATCAGGTCGGCGATGAACTGGTTTCCGAATTTGGCGTTGAATTCATCGGCGTCCTGAAAATTCATGCCGAAGAAACGACCTGCGACGCCGTCCCAAAAGGGCGAGCCACCAGCTTCGTCGATGACTCCGCGCAACTCGGCCAATGTCCGATCGGCAAAACGTTCGCGGTGGTTCCGGATGAAAAGATAGCGGCTGCGCGCGATGAGCATGCCAAGCCCGCCGGCCCGCTCACCGGGATGGAGGAACAATCCGCCAACCTCGGTCGCACCTTCCAGATCGGTCGAAAGGTTGAGGATGTCGGCACGGAATGTGCGTTCGAGTTCGACGCTGTGCTGGGTCAGTGCGCCGATGCGATAGCTGTAAAAAGGCCATTTCTGGCCGACTGCCGAGAAAATCTGGCATGTGCCGCGCACTTCGCCGGTTTCGCGATTTTCCAGCACAAATACAAACAGATCGTCGCCAACGGTGTCGCCAATGCGGGCAAAGCCCTCCGCCGAGCGATCGAGCTTAGCGGTCAGGGCCTTGCGATCAGGGGGCAGGTTGGTGAACCCCCCACCCGTTCGCTTGGCCATTTCATACATGGGTTGCAGGTCCGACAGATTTGCCGGACGGATAATGAACTTCATATTGCCCCTTTTTGTGCGATCCGAAGCAGGGTGAGGGCGGAGAGTTTGGCGCGCTCGACCAGGCTTTCGGTTATCAGAAATTCGTCGCTGCTATGGATGCTGCCACCGCGTACGCCCATCGTATCGACAACGGGTACGCCGCAAGCCGCGATATTATTGCCATCGCATACGCCGCCGGTCGACTTCCAGCCGATGGAAAGGCCCAGATCCTCGCCGCAGCTTTTGACAAGGCCGAATAGCTTTTCGGCTTCAAGTGTCAGTGGCTTGGGCGGGCGGTTGAAATGGCCGTGCAGGTGGATCAAGACTTCATGTTCTTGCTCAATAGTTGAAATCAACATTTTGATTTCATTATAGGCTATTTCCTGCAGTTCCGGGCTATGCGGGCGCAAATTGACTCGCAAGACAGCATGTTCGGGCACCACATTATTCGGACTGCCGCCGTCAATCTTGGCCGGATTGACCGAAAGGCCGTCACGAGTCAGCGCCTTCAACCGCAGCGCAAGGTCTGCCGCTGCCAGAACCGCGTTGCGGCCCTCTTGCGGATTGCGTCCGGCGTGCGCGCTGCGCCCGGTGATAATGATCGAAAAATTGCCGCTTCCTGCCCGGGCACCGGCGAGTGTTCCGTCTGGAAGTGCTGACGGTTCGTAGGTCAATGCTGCCAGCTTGCCCCTTGCGAGCTGCTTGATAAGTTCCGCAGAAGAGGTCGAACCGGTTTCCTCATCGCTGTTGATCAACACTTGATAGCCGACCTGCTCAAACTCCGGCGCCGTTTCCGCCGCAGACAAGGCCGCAAGCATGACGGCGATTCCGCCCTTCATGTCGGCCACGCCGGGGCCATTGAGCACGCCTTCGTCGAGCCAGCGTTGTTCCTGAAACGGATGATCGACCGCGAACACAGTGTCCATATGGCCGGTTAAAAGCAGCTGGATCGGGGCGTTTGGCCGAACCGTCGCAACCAGATGGCGACCATGTGCCACTTCGACAATTGTTCCGTCGGCGAGCACTTTTTCGACGGGTGCCGGTTCGACCAGTTCGACGTCGCCATGCAGCGAAGTAAAGGCATCGGCGAGCAGGCTTGCCGTGGTGCCCAGCCCTTTGAGATTGCCGGTTCCGCTGTTGATCCCGGCCCAGATCTGCACCTGCGCCAACATCCGGTCATGATCCGGCCGTTCGAGTGCGGCGAGCTCAGATTTTGAAAGCGGTTGCATTTGATACCTGTAGCGGGGTGGGACGCATTGCGCCACCCCTAGCGGTTCGTTTCGAGCAGCCTTGCTAGCGCCAGCCATTCTTCGATTTCGAGCGTTTCCGGGCGCCGTTCGGCCGCAATCCCTGCCTGCTCCATCGCTTCTGCCGCGCCGCGGACGCCCTTCAGGCTTTGGCGCAGCATCTTGCGGCGTTGACCAAATGCCGCGCCGGTCAGTGCTTCAAGTGTCGCCATGCGCACACCATCTGGCTGCTCCTTCGGCGTCAGGTGGACGACGGCTGACATCACCTTGGGGGGCGGTGTGAACGCGCTACGGTGAACGGGCATGGCAATGCGCGCATCGCAGCGCCATTGGGCTAGAATCGCTAGCCGTCCATAGGCATCGGTGCCCGGCTTGGCGACGATACGGTCGGCAACCTCGCGCTGGAACATCAGGGTAAGCGACTTCCAGGCAGGCGGCCATTCCTCACCGCTCAGCCAGCCGACGGCGAGCGCGGTGCCGACATTATATGGCAGGTTTGATGCAATGTGGAACGGCTCGCCGATTTCTTGGAACGGATCGATTTTCATCGCGTCGTCTTCGATCACCCGCAACTGTCCAGGAAAGGCGTCGGATAATTCTTCAAGTGCGGGAAGGCAGCGGCGGTCGCGCTCGACGGCGGTGACTTTGGCTCCGGCACGCAGCAGTGCGCGGGTCAGGCCGCCGGGGCCGGGGCCGACTTCATAGACATTCTCTCCGGCCAACGGGCCTGGAATAGCTGCAATCCGGTCGAGCAATTGTTCGTCGAACAGGAAATTTTGCCCCAGCGCTTTGCTCGCCGAAAGACCATGTCTCGCGATAACCTCACGCAGCGGAGGAAGCTTAGGCTGGTTCATGCCGGGCAGGCGGCGGCTTCGGCGAAAGCCTTGCGATTGGCGACCGCTTCGCCTGCCATCCGGATCGCGGCAATCATCGAATCGGGTCGCGCTTCGTCTTTGCCGGCGATACCAAATGCCGTGCCGTGGTCCGGCGATGTGCGGATAACCGGCAAGCCGAGTGTGATGTTGACGGCTTCATGGAAATATAGCGTTTTCAACGGAATGAGTGCTTGATCGTGATACGCACATAGTGCCGCATCGAAATTTCGTCGCGCTTCCGCATGGAACATCGTGTCGGCGGGCAGGGGGCCGATCACATCGAAGCCTTCATTGGCGATCGAAGCGATTGCAGGCGCAAAAATGTCGATTTCCTCACGCCCCAGATTGCCGCTTTCGCCGGCATGTGGATTGAAACCGGCCAAAGCCAGACGCGGGTTGGGAATTCCGAAATCGCGAGCCAGGCCTTTTGCCGTCGCCCTGATACGGCGCCGTATCAGGCGGACATCGAGTTGCGAGGCGACGCTCGCGAGCGGGATATGCGTTGTCATGGGAACGACACGCAGGTCAGGCCCCGCCAGCATCATCACGGCATTCCGCCGCTCGACTCCGCACCGTTCGGCAACAAATTCGGTCTGCCCGGGATAGTTGAAACCGATGGCGTAGAGTTGCGCCTTCGAAACCGGCCCTGTGACCAACCCAGCGACTGTTCCCGACCGAGCAAAACCGGTTGCCAGTTCGAGCGCCTGCAACGCACAGTGCGCGCCATCCAGATCGGGTGTGCCCGGGATGATCGATGTGCAGTCATGGACATGGAAAACAGGCAGCGCGTCGTCGAAACGTTCGGTTACCTGATCCGGATTGTCGATCCGCACAACCGGCCCATCCCAGTGATGGGCAAAACTGGCGATATCGCCAATGGCAAAGAAGCTTTTGAGCTTTTGCTTCTTGCGCGCTTCCCAAGCTTTGCCGATGATTTCGGGGCCGACGCCTGCCGGATCACCGCTGGATATCGCCAGCGGCAGGTGTGTATCGGCCCCTGCCATCAATTATATTCGATAATCGCGTCGCGGCGAAGATCGCGCAGATAGAGGCGTGCGCGCTTATTGATGCGGTCATCTTCGATGCGCGACATCACTTGATCAAACGATTCTTGCGTCGTTGCATCGGGGGCGTCGCGACCGCAAAGGACGAAAACGCGGATGCCATCTTCCATCGAACCATAAGGCGGCGTCGATTGGCCGATGGGCAAGTCGAGCATGATCTGCTGCAACGGTCCCGGCAGATCGCGTACCTTGATGCCGTCGCGATTGACCACATCTGCGCCAAGTATCTTCGCGGTATCGTCGGCGGTTCCGCAACCCCGGATTTTCTGCGTTTCGCTGTTAAAGCGGGCCACTGCCTCGCCAGCCTTGGCTTCGGTCGTTCCCGCAGGGAATGAAATGGCCAGCTGTTTCAAGCTGAGCACCGAATCGCGCGGGTCCGTGGTCGCAACCTGCCGCTTGTCGATCAGCAAAAGCAGTGAAATACCGCCCGGTGCAGGGACAGCAACGATTTCATTCTCGCTCATTTGTGAGGCAGCGGTCGCCAAGGATTGCGGCAATTGCTCGATCCGAACCCAGCCCAGATCGCCACCGACAGCAGCGGTAGAGGCTTCCGAAAACTGGCGGGCATAGGCTGTGAATGAGCCGCCTTGCTGGATCTGTTCCAGAATTTTCTTCGCATTGGCGAATACCTGTTCCTGATTTTCCGATGTTGCGGACAGGTAGATTTCGCCAAGTCGATATTCGGTGGTGCCTTTGGTGAGATTGATGCGTTCCATGATCGCATTCACCTCGTCATCGCTGACGTTGATGAAGGGACGAACATTCCGGCTCAGCAAACGATTCCACGCCAATTCAGCCTTTATCTGGCGCTTCAGCGTAGCAATTGAGCTGCCTTTAGATGTCAGATATTTGTCCGTGTCAGCGACCGAACGCTTGAAATTCTGTTCGGCGACGCGTTCGAAATACTGGGTTACCTCTGCATCGGTAACTTCGATTTCGTTGGCTGCGGCCTCCTGAATCTGCAACGCTTCGTCGATCAGATTGGTGAGAATCTGCGAGCGAAAGCGGGCTACTTCTTCGGGAGGCAATTGGCCATCATTGGCGAGGATGATCAGCGAAAGGCGCTCGTCAACCTCTGTGCCCGTGATAATTTCGCCATTCACAATTGCTGTGGCCTTGCGCACATTGGGATCGCTGGGCTTGGCCAGCAATTGGCCGCCCCCCGGAATGTCCAATGACGCTTCGGGAACGGATTCGTCCGCAACGGTCTGGCTGCTCGCAGGCGTCATAGCCAGAACAGCAGCGGTACTAGTCACCAGTGCAAGACGGTAAATGCTTTTCATTTCCTACTTCCATGAATGGTCGAAGAGACCGCGCGCAATAAGGCGGACTGGCTGAACGATAGCTGACAAGCCAAATACCCCCGTGGTGGACTTCCTTAGACGCCCAGATTTTTAAATTCCAGCCTGAACAGGAATGTGTTGCCTTGGCGGGCGTCACCTGTTGGCTGATAGTCGCGGCGCCAGGTGACCGCGATCGAGAGGCAATCATCGTCATAAGCCACGCCGAGCCGGTGGCGTATCGGTTCATAGCCGTCAGAAATCGAGAATGGGTCTTCGTTCTGGTCGGTCAGGTCGATAATCGTCGATCCGAACAACGACCAGTATCGGGCGAGCCGCACGCGCCCTGCGAGGCGGATTTCTTCACGATCGGCCAAGTCTTCGATATTTGCACCGATATCGCGGTTCAGGCGCAGATATCCGGCTTGCACATAAGTGCCGCGCGTACCGACCGTAGCGTCAAGTTCGTTGCGCCGAATAGCGAAACTGTCCTTATCCAGCCGGAAGCGATGGGTCAGCTTTACCATGTCACGAAAGCGGAATTCGCTGCGACCAACAATATCGGAGACCTTGCCCGAAAGCCCGGTTCCGTCCGGGAAAATCGCGGTCTTGTTGGACAAGCGATAGCTTTGGCCGATGTTGAAATCGAAGCTCGATTCCTTGCCCTTGATCGACCAGTCCAAACCGTAGGTCAGGCGGACATTGTCCTCGATCCGATCATAGCCCGCAAAGCGGTTAAGCGCGAACAGATTGCTGTCCTCCAGATCGACAGCCCGCGCATCTTCATTGGGCATTTTGAGGTTGGACGAGGTGTAAGCACTAACCAGTTGCACACGCGGCGTTACGATCTGGGTGCCGCCAAAGGCTTCGCCAACGAATGGCCAGCGCATATCGACCGCCGCCGCCGCACTGCCGCGCCCCTGCCAGCCGCTTTCTCCGCGATAGCTGGGCGTTATCGTCGTCAGGTTTTCGTCGCTGTGATAGACATCACCGCGACCAAGCACAGTGAAGTTCACTTCTTGTCCAAGGCCGGTCAGCGTGCGCAGATCCCATCGGCCCGAAGCAAAGGCGCGGCGTGTATCTTGTCCCGACGTGCGGCCGATCAGTAGGCTGTTGGCCTGCAGTTGTACCTTGCCGCCCAGCACCGGGTCGGTAAGGCGCAAGCGGTAGTCGATTTCTGGCAATGCTATGGGCTGCAAAGCCTGCCGGTCGCCGGTGCGGAGTGTCTGCACACCCCAGCCGTTGAAGGCAAAATAGCTGTTTTCGTCGATCCGCTCGACGTTGATATTATTCCGCAGCCGGTCGTCTCGGCTGATGTCATAACGGCGCAGGAAGGTCCGGTCTGTGGCAAGGCGCACCGAGGCCGATGCCGACCAGTTCGGCGTGAACTGGAACTTGCCAGCACCATCGATATAGCCGCGGAACACATCCTTTCCGATCGCGCCGGTGCCCGATGTCGAGACTTTCTGACTATAGGTTGCATAGCCGGTGATCTGGAAAGCACCTTTGTCTTCCCATGCGCGGTACCGCGCCTGCGCCATGGGAGCGACATCGCTGAAGATATGGGCCGACAGCAGCAGATCGCGGTTTTCGGACAGGCGCCAGTAATAGCCCTGTTCGATTTCGACACCATTGTTGCGGGAAAAGCGCAAATTGGGGACCAGAAATCCGCTGCCCGCGGCTGTCTCTGCAGGATGCGAAAGACCTGGGAGGGGGATAACAGGCAAGCCAAACAGCTCGATCCGTGCCCCTTCATATTTGACGCGTTTCTTGACCGGATCATAAACAACCTTGACCGCCTTGACCTGCCAGCTGGGATCCTTGGGGCAGCCATCGGGGCCCTCGACCGCGCAGGGTGTATAGGCGGCACCTTCAAGCGTCATCTTGCCATCGACGCGAGTGCCTTTGTTGGCTGCAAGTCGGCTGCCATCTTTCAGGACAAGCAGCATATTTTCGATGATCCCGTCGCGAAGGGATTCGGTGACTTCAATCGAATCGCCATAGGCAGTATCGCCTTCAGGGCCGACCGATCGGATATTGCCCGATGCCATCACCTTGCCCGACCGTCGATCCCACGAAATCGCATCCGCACGCAAAGTATAGCCGTCACGTCGCGCGATGACATTTCCACTGGCTTTTACGGTGTCGGTTGCAAATTCATAGTCGAGCTTGTCTGCGGAAAATGCAATTTCATCGGTGGCTTTGCTTTCGGCTGTCGGTGTTTCCTGAGCCGACGCTGTGCTTTCCAGGCCCAGGACAAGCAACAGCGAAGCGCACAATGCACCGGTTGGGCTGGCAAGTCTGGAAGAAAGGATGGCCATGGATCTGTTCGGGTCCTTTATCGCTGCATTCCGGCAGGGTCCAGTGCCGCATTCAGCCATTTTCATAGCTCATGGACGTTAAGCCTTGGTCACCGCAACCATCTTTTGCTTTAATCCGACCTGAATGTTTGCTTATAGCGTTCGCCAGATCGAATGCGGACCGGATTCCGCGACCATCACACAATAATCGCTGAAAGGCAGTTTCCAGATGCAGGTAAGTTTTGCCGCCGAACGTCCCGCCGATACCGATGTAATCGGCTTTGTCATTCAAAAGAGCCAGTGGGAGAGTTTTGCTTTCCCGCTCGAAAATGCTGATGCGGTGCGCGAAACGGCCAAACTCGCTCGTTTCGAAGGCAATGCGGGACAAAGCTTCCTCTATTTCGCGCAGGAGGGCGGACGCACGATCCGCATCGCGTTGATCGCCGTCGCCGATGGTGATGCGGCGGATTATCCTCGCGCAGGTGGCGATTTGCTCGCCAAGGTGCAGACTTGCGGCGCCAAGACCATCGCGCTGCACGCTGCCAATCTTGATGCAAAGGCGGCGACCGAGGTGGCTTATGGTGCAACGCTGCGCAACTGGCGCATCGACAAATACCGCACCAAACTGCCCGAAACGTCGAAGCCGACAATTACCGGGTTGACCGTTGTAGGCGCTCCCGCCGAAGCGGAGGCGCTGTGGGCCAGCTATGCGGCGATTGCCGAAGGTGTTGCCCTGACCAAGGAACTGGTCAGCGAACCGGCCAATATCATTTACCCCGAAAGCTTCGTCGAACGCTGCCAGCATCTGCAGGCGCTGGGTGTAGAAATTGACGTTCTTGACGACAAGGAAATGGCCAAGCTCGGCATGGGCGCGCTGTTGGGCGTTGCACAGGGTTCGGTCCGTCCGGCGCGTATGCTGGTGATGAAATGGGATGGCACGGGCGGCAAACAGGAAAAGCCGGCGGTGTTCGTGGGCAAGGGCGTGACCTTTGATACCGGCGGTATCTCGATCAAGCCCGCTGCGGGCATGGAAGACATGAAGTGGGATATGGGCGGCGCAGGCGCGGTTGCGGGTGCCATGAAGGCGCTGGCAGGTCGTAAGGCCAAGGCGCATGTCGTTGGTATCTGCGGTCTCGTCGAGAATATGCCCGATGGCAATGCACAACGCCCGGGTGATGTCGTCACCAGCATGTCGGGCCAGACGATTGAGGTCATCAATACCGACGCCGAAGGCCGCCTCGTGCTCTGCGACGCGCTCCATTATGCGCAGGAAAAGTTCAAGCCCGATACCATCATCGATCTGGCAACCCTGACGGGAGCGATCATTATCTCGCTGGGCAAGGAACATGCGGGCCTGTTTTCGAACAGCGATGAACTCTCGGACAAGCTGCTGGCAGCAGGCAAAGCAACTGGCGACAAATTGTGGCGCCTGCCGGTGGGCCCCGCTTATGACAAGCTGATCGACAGCCCGATCGCCGACATCAAAAATGTCGGCCCGCGCGACGCCGGTTCTATTACCGCAGCCCAGTTCCTGCTGCGCTTCATCCAGGACGGCGTCAAATGGGCCCACCTCGACATCGCGGGCATGGCCTGGGGCGACAAGGATGGCCCGACCTGGGCTAAAGGCGCAACCGGCTATGGTGTGAAGCTGCTCGACCGTTTCGTAGCTGATAATTACGAAGCCTAATCGAATAGGCCGATGCAGGTCGATTTCTACCAATTGACCCGCGATCCAGCGGAACAAGTCATTCCCGCCATCGCACAGAAAATTCTGGACGATGGCGGGCGGCTTCTTGTAGTCAGCGGTGATGATGCCCAGCTCGGCAAGCTGTCGGCTGCGTTATGGAGTGCGAAGCCTGAGAGCTTCATAGCCCATCAGAGAACGGGGGAGGGGGACGATAGCCTGCCACCCGTCCTGCTTTCTGAAGAAGCACTTGCTGCCAACGGTGCGCGCATGATTGCACTTGCCGATGGCGAGTGGCGCGATCAGGCGCTTGATTTTGACCGCGCCTTTTACCTGTTTCCCCCAGACAAGACCGACAATGCCCGGTCTGCTTGGCGTGCGCTGGCGGACAAGCCCGATGTCGAGCGGCGTTACTGGAAACAGGATGGCAGCAAATGGCGGCAAGGCCCTTGAGCTTCAAAATTTCAGCTATATTCTAAACGCATATGGGGTCGCAGCCATTTCGGGAGAATGTGATGAAGAAACTTGCCCTTCTATTTGCGACCGCCGCGCTAGCTTCATGCGGTTCAGAGCCAACCACTACGGTTACTACTTCGGACGGCAAATCGGTCGAAGTGACCAAAAACGGTCAAAACGAAGCAACGATCAAAGCCGAAGATGGCACCACAGCCACATTCTCCACTGGGTCTGCAGCTGCAAAGGACCTCCCTTTGGGAATTCGGGCTTATCCAGGCGCCGCGGTTACGGCAAACATCTCGGGCAACCGCCCGGATGGCAAAGGCGGGGCGATGGTGACCATGACCACATCCGACGCGCCCGACAAGGTAATGGCATACTACAAGGGCGAAGCGGCGAAGCGCCGGATGACTGCCAAGGTGCAAGAGTCGACCATGGGCAGCATGGCCAGCTTCTCGGCTGAAAACGAAGCAGGAGAGAAACTGGTAGCCACCGCTACGCCGGGTGGCGAAGGCAAAACACAGGTGATGCTGGTTATCGAGACCAAATAGGTCGTTCAGCCGTCCATCAGGACGATATCCCATTCATATTTGGTCGGCGCCGCCAGCTTGGCCACTGAATGGAGTGCATCGCTGCCCAGCGTTTTGTAGAGCTGGTCGGTCGTGTTGCTCGCATGATCATCTTCGAAATACATCTGTGCTATCAGCCGGTGGCTCTTCCCGCGAACGTCGAAATGGATATGCGGCGTGCGCTTGCCAATCGGCGAGTCATAGCCGGATGGCTTGATGGTCGTGATATGCCATTCGCCAGCCTTTCCCGTTCGGATCGCGGCGAAACCCTGAAAATTGGGATCGAGCGGTGCGGTTGCGATATCTGCTGCATGGGCATAGCGGCCCAGAGAATTGCACTGCCACAGTTCAAGCATCGCTCCACTGACGGGATTGCCGTGCCGGTCGAGCACCCGTCCGCTGACTTCGATTACATTGCCCAGCGCACGCTGCGAGTGCCCCTTGATCCAGGTAAGGTCGGCATCTTCTTCGGCTATGCGTTCAATCGGATAGAATGGCCCCATGTCTGACGATGGCGTCAGTGCAACATGCCCGTCCGCAGCTTTCAGGGCTGATGCACCCAATGTTCCAGCGGCAAGTGCGGCCCCGGCAAAAGCGCGGCGCGACAGATTCAATTCGCGATATTCCATGATCCTCTCCCCATCATCCGAGTCGGCAATAGCACAAATCTAACCTGACGTAACGGAATGCCTTTGCGCTTGGTCTTGCCAATCCCGGCCCATGCAGCTAGAGGCGCGCGCAATCTCAATCCCCCAACAAATGGAGTTCTCCCATGGCGGTTACCCGCACCTTTTCGATCATCAAGCCCGACGC
>JAGNSY010000002.1 GCA_017987825.1 Sphingorhabdus sp.
ATCCTCCGCCTGCTCAAATGGGGCCGCATATTGGCGCGCCACGGGGCGTTGCGCGGAATTGAAAAGGACCGGAATACGCCGCCTCAAGTCAAGCGGCTGTGCCGGATTGCGCGATTGGGGACGATCCAGCCGAAGGTGCCCGATTATGCCGGTGCGTTTCGCGAAATCGGGCCTGCCGCGATCAAGCTGGGGCAAACGCTCGCCACTCGCCCCGATCTGGTCGGTGAGGAAGCCGCACATAATCTGCTGACGCTGCAGGATTCGCTGCCGCCTGAAAAATTCGAGCGGATCTATGACGAGATCGACCACAGCCTCAACAAGCCTGCCGCCGAACTGTTCGAACATATCGATCCCGAACCGGTTGGAGCAGCCTCTATCGCGCAGGTGCATCGTGCCCGCACCACCGAAGGGCGCGAGGTTGCGGTCAAGGTGCTGCGCCCCGGCATCCGCGAACAATTTGCGCGTGATATCGAAACCTATGAATGGGCCGCCGCACATCTGGAGGCGCTCGGCGGCGAAGCGGCACGCCTGCGTCCGCAACTCGTCATCGCCAATCTGAAGCGCTGGACCCTGCGCGAACTCGATCTGCGGCGCGAGGCGGCTTCCGCTTCCGAATTGCGCGAGGCGATGGCGGCGGTTGAGGGTTATCATATCCCGGCGATTGACTGGGACCGCACCTCGGGCCGCGTCCTTACGCTCGAATGGGTCGATGGCATCAAGATTTCGGATGTCGAGGCGCTGAAAGCTGCGGGACATGATACCGGCAAGATTGCCGAAAAACTGGTACTCACCTTCCTGCGCCAAGCGATTTCGGAGGGTTTTTTCCACGCCGACATGCACCAAGGCAATCTGTTCGTGCGCCCCGACGGCAGCATCGTTGCGATCGATTTCGGCATCATGGGCCGGATCAACCGGCAGGCACGGCTGTGGCTTGCGGAGATTCTCTACGGCCTGACCACCGGCAATTACCGCCGCGTCGCCGAAATCCATTTTGAGGCGCAATATGTGCCGAGCTATCACAATGTCGACGAATTCGCGACCGCGCTGCGTGCGGTGGGTGAGCCGACGCGCGGCAAGCCGGTGAGCGAATTGTCGGTCGGACAGATGCTCGACAGCCTGTTTGCCATCACCCGCGATTTCGACATGCAGACCCAGCCGCATCTGCTGTTACTGCAAAAAACGATGGTGATGGTCGAAGGCGTGGCCACTAGCCTGAACCCCGCGATCAACATGTGGGACGTCGCCGCCCCCTATGTCGGCGAATGGATACGCGGCGAACTGGGCCCCGAAGCGGCCCTTGCCGATGGCTTGCGCGACCGTATGAAAACGCTCGCGCTTATCCCTGACCTGATCAAGCGCCTAGACGATCAACTGCCGCGCAAAGGCGGCGCTCCGCCTTCTCCGCCACTGCCCGAGATTGAGCTGATCTGGGAGACGCGTCAACGCGGAATTGGCTGGCGCTATGCCGCGATTGCCATCTTCGCCGCCGTGGCTGGCGCTGCCGGCATGTGGGCGCTAGGATAGGGCCATGACCCAGAAACGCATCCTCCTGATCGTTGGCGGCGGAATCGCAGCCTATAAGGCATGCGAGCTGGTGCGCACGATCCGCAAGGCAGGGCAAAATGTGCGCTGTGTGCTGACAAAGGCCGGTGCGCAGTTCGTGACGCCGTTGACGCTCGGCGCCCTATCCGAGGATAAGGTTTATACTGACCTGTTCGACCTCAAGGATGAGGCCGAAATGGGGCATATCCAGCTGTCGCGGCAGGCCGATCTGGTCGTCGTCTGCCCCGCGACTGCCGATCTACTCGCCAAGATGCATGCGGGCATTGCCGATGATCTGGCGACGACCTTGCTGCTGGCGACTGACAAGCCGGTGCTTGCCGTTCCTGCCATGAATGTGCGCATGTGGCAGCATCCGGCGACACGGCGCAATGTGGCAGGGCTGCGTGCCGATGGCGTGCATGTGATGGATCCTGACGCGGGCGAAATGGCCTGCGGCGAATTTGGCCCGGGCCGCCTTCCCGAAGTCGACCGCATTTTCGGCGAAATCAGCCACCTGTTGAACACCGCTACCCCGGTGATGGCCGCACAGCCTGACTTTGCCGAACCCGCGCATCGCCCGCTTTTTGGTAAGCGCGTGCTGGTGACCGCCGGGCCCACGCATGAGCCGATCGACCCGGTGCGCTATATCGCCAACCGCTCCTCGGGCCGTCAGGGCTTTGCCATTGCACAGGCTGCGGCTGAATTGGGCGCAGAAGTGACGCTGATCGCTGGCCCCGTGCATCTGACAACCCCTCCGGGCGTCATCCGCATCGACGTCGAAAGCGCGCGCGAGATGCTTGCCGAGGTTGAAAAAGCACTGCCCAGCGATGTCGCAATCATGGTTGCAGCCGTTGCAGACTGGCGCGCCGCCGACGAAGCCGAGCAGAAAATCAAGAAAGACGGCAAAGCCGTGCCCCCGCTCGAACTGGCCGAAAATCCAGACATTCTGGCAACGCTGGGCAAGCATAAACAGCGCCCTGCCTTGCTGATCGGCTTTGCCGCCGAGACCGAAAAGGTAGTGGAGCATGCCCAAGCCAAGCTCGCCAAAAAGGGCTGCGACTGGATTGTCGCGAATGACGTTTCAGGCGACGTGATGGGCGGCGCGAACAACGCGGTGCATATCGTCACCAAAACTGGCGTCGAAAGCCTAGCCGATGCGCCCAAGGACGTGATCGCCCGCAAATTGATGGAGAAGGTCGCCAATGCCGTCGGACAAGGTTGAAATCAGGATCAAGCGGCTGAACAACGGCGCAGGTCTGCCCCTGCCCGTCTATGCCAGCACAGGGGCGGCGGGCATGGATATCTGTGCTGCCGAAGCCATAACGTTGAAACCGGGCAAGCGCGCGGCTGTCCCTACCGGCTTCGCCTTTGCGATCCCGCATGGCTATGAAATCCAGGTACGCCCCCGGTCGGGTCTGGCGCTGAAAAACGGCATCACCTGCCTCAACACACCGGGTACGATCGACTGCGATTATCGTGGCGAAGTGAAGGTGATCCTTGCCAATCTGGGCGACGAGGAATTTGCCATCCAGCGCGGCGACCGGATCGCACAATTGGTGGTCGCTGCAGCCCCACAGGCGACAATCAGCGAGGTCGACCATCTTGATGAGACGGCACGGGGTGCAGGTGGTTTTGGCTCGACTGGGGTCTAAATCGCATCAACAGATGTCACCGCCGACTTGATCAGGGGTCCATGGTCTGAATTCGCGGTTTAAACATCTACATCAGGCCATGGATTCCCGCTTTCGCGGGGATGACAAAGGTCTAAATAGATTCCATGCAGCTTACTGACGAACAACTTGATCGCTACGCCCGCCATATCGTTCTTCGCGATATTGGTGGTTCGGGACAGTCCCGATTGTTGCAAAGCCATGTGCTGTTGATCGGCGCGGGTGGCATCGGCTGCCCCGCGATACAGTATCTGGCGGCAGCTGGCGTCGGCACTATTAGCGCTGTCGACGATGACGTCATTTCACTGTCAAACCTGCAAAGGCAGGTGCTCTACAGCGAAGCCGAGATTGGTCAGCCCAAGGTAGATGCGGCGGCTAAAGCCGTCCGCCGCCTGAATCCTGATATAACTTTTCATGCTATAAAAGAGCGTATTACTACACACACTTCAGCGGAGATATTGGAAGGCGTCGACGTCGTGATCGACGGCAGCGACAATTTCGCCACCCGACTGATCGTCAACGATTTGTGCCTCGCTGCACGGGTACCGTTGGTCAGCGCCGCCATCGGCCAGTTCCACGGCCAGATCGGCACATTCAGGGGCTGGGAAACGGACGCCCCCTGCTATCGCTGTTTTGTCGGCGACGCGCATGACCCCGATGACTGCGACGATTGCGCCACACAAGGCGTTCTAGGGGCAATGTGCGGTTTGATGGGCAGCTTTGCTGCGATGGAAGCTATCCGCGCACTGACGGGCTTTGGCGATAACACAAAGGGTAAGCTGCATATCTTCGACGGCCTCAAACCTGCGATGCGGAGCTTGAACCTGCCCAAGGACCCCGAGTGCCGGAGTTGCGGCACTTAAAGGTCGAGGATTTCTTCAACCCAATCCGGCACAATTTCGGTCGCTGGCCCATGCCGGGCCTCATCGAAAAAATGGCTCCCTTGTGAAGGCTCCAGATTGAGTTCGAGCGTTTTTGCCCCCTGCTGCTTCGCATCGCGCACAAAGCCCGCCGCCGGATAGACCGCGCCAGACGTACCAATGCTGACAAACAGATCAGCGGTACGGATTGCCGAATAGATTTCGGGCATATGATAAGGCATTTCGCCGAACCAGACGACATCAGGACGCAGCGACGGGGTTCCGCAAATCGGGCATGGCGGGCGGTGTTTCATCGGTGCACGCCAATCGCTGCGGATCTCGCACGCCATGCAAAGTGCTTTCAAATGCTCACCATGCATGTGCAGCAATCGTTCGGCCCCTGCCCGTTCGTGCAGGTCATCAACATTTTGCGTAACGATCAAAAGGTTGCGCCCTTCGCCACGCCAGTTGCGATCGAGTTCAGCGAGCGCATGATGCGCGTCATTGGGCTCCTTGGTCTGGATCGCTGCGCGGCGCATATCGTAGAAACGGTGAACCAGATCGGGGTCGCGTTCAAACGCTTCGGGTGTCGCCACATCCTCGACCCGATGCTTCTCCCACAGCCCGCCCGCATCGCGGAATGTATCAATCCCGCTTTCGGCGCTGACGCCTGCTCCTGTCAGGATTACGATATTCTTCATTCTGCGCCCTGTCTCAAAATTAGCCATCACCCTGAACTTGTTTCAGGGTCCATTTCGCCGCATAGAGCTATGGTCTCGGCTGAAAAATGGATGCTGAAACACATTCAGCATGACGAGGTTGTTTGATGACTGCAATTGGTATCATCGGTTCAAAAGGTCGTATGGGTCAGGCGCTTGTCGATGCGATCAACGAAGCCGGGCTGACGCATGCTGGCGGCGTCGACAAGGGCGACGATATCGCAGGTCTTGCGGCGGCATCGGACGTGCTGGTCGATTTCTCCAGTCCACACGCACTGGAAACCAATCTGGCGGCCTGCAATTTTGCCAAAAAACCGGTTGTTATCGGCACTACAGGCCTCGAAGAGCGGCACCATTGGCTGATCGACGATGCCGCGCAGGACATCGCCGTGCTGCAAACCGGAAACACCTCGCTCGGCGTAACGATGCTGGCGGCGCTGGTGACAGAGGCGGCATCGCGGCTCGGCACAGACTGGGATATCGAAATAGTCGAGATGCACCACCGCATGAAGGTTGATGCTCCCTCAGGCACCGCGCTGTTGCTCGGGGAGGCTGCTGCGGCAGGGCGATATGTCGACCTTGCCGACAATAGCGAGCGTGGCCGCGACGGCATCACCGGTGCGCGTAAGGAAGGCGCCATCGGCTTTGCCTCTTTGCGCGGCGGCACGGTGGCGGGCGATCATAGCGTGATATTGGCGGGGAATGAGGAAAGCATCACCCTGTCCCACCGCGCCGAAAACCGGATGATCTTTGCGCGCGGCGCTATGAAGGCTGCCCGTTGGCTGAAGGACCAAAAGCCCGGTCGCTACACCATGCCCGAAGTGCTCGGGCTTTAGCGCTAGCTACGCCGCCGGACCAATTGCACCGGCACACGGCGATGGGTCAACGGTTCACCCACTATACGGTTCAACACATTCTGAACGAGTAAATCGCCCGCCTGCTCAAAGTCAGGCTCGATCGTTGTGAGCGGTGGTGACGAATAATTGCCGGCGCGAATCCCGTCAAAACCGATCACCGAAACCTGTTCAGGCACCGAAATTCCGCTTTCGGATAGCGCGCGCAAGACGCCAAGCGCGGTCAGGTCGCAAGCAGCGAAAATGCCGTCAAATGGCTGGCCTGACTGTAGCAGGGTTCGAACCGCCTCGGCGCCCTGCTCCTCACGTGAAAGGCTCTCATCGACTTCAATGGCTGGCGCCGATAAACCCGCTTTTCGTAGCTCTTCGGCAAATCCGTCATAGCGCTCGCCAAACTGGCGCTGTTGTGAAGCGCGCGCGCCGATGAACACCGGATGCTTGCGCCCGGAATCGAGCAGATAGCGTGCAGCAATCTGCCCCCCGCCTTCATTTTCGCTACGCACCCAACGCAAATCATCATCGGGCGCGCCCCAGCACACCCAGGCCTTGTCCGCATGGTCAAGACTGCGGAAATAGGCCCAGGCTTCGGGATTTTGCGTGGTGCCGATAACGATCATCCCGTCCGCCTGCCGGGCATCGTCATATTGGCCAAAGAATTCACCGGGGCTGGCTTGAAAAGACACGAGCAGATTATAGCCTTTGGCGGCGGCGGCGGCGGCGACGCTGCCCAGCAAGGAGAAGTAGAAAGGATTGGTTTCGGTAGCGCTTTCCCCGGCTCGACCGATCAACACCACCGCCAATGTCATCGTCTCGCCGCGCCGCAACCGCGTCGCATTCTGGTTGATGACATAGCCGAGTTCCTGCGCGGCCTGCAGCACCTTGGCGCGGGTTTCGTCGCTGACTTTCGGGCTACCATTCAGCGCACGCGACACCGTCGGCTGGGTAACGCCAGCTCGCTGTGCAACGTCAAATGCGGTGACCCGAAATGCCATGTATCTCACCCCCGATTGTCAGTCTGATACACGCGTTAACTGGGTTACATCAACTCCTGTCGGCGTATCGTCTTGGATCCCGCTGGCAGGCTGAAGAACATGCCATCTTCGCCCACCACAATTTCTCCTTCGAACCGCTTGGGCGCGCCACCCAAAAAGGCCGGGTTAAAGAAACGCGAGGGGAATGGCGGAACAATATGGGTGAACACCAGATGGTTTACGCCGGCCTTGCGCGCGCTTTCCGCTGCTTCCTCGGGCGAGGCATGATAATCCAAAATGTCTTTGGTGATTTTTGCTGTGTTACCCAATCCCTTTTTGTCGAGTGCGGCGGTCATTTTGGTCACCAGCTTGGGTTGCAGCGCTTCGTGCAGGAGCAGGTCCGCGCCTTTCGCCACGCGTTCGAGCACCGCTGATTTGGCCGTGTCGCCACTGACCACAACCGACCGGCCCTTATAATCGAACCGATATCCAACCGCTGGGGAGACCGGATCATGATCGACCCTGAAGGCGGTTACAGTAAGGCCGTCTTTTTCAAGGACGACCGAACTATCTCCTTCGACTGCAAATGGCATTGCTGTTGCCCCTGCCCCTGACGGCGGCACAATATCCTCTCCATGATGGGCGATGCGATAGCCGTTATCCTGCGCATAGGCGGCATTGAAGCCCGCAATCACAGCCTCGACACCGGTTGGGCCATAAACCGGCAAGGGCGATTTGGCCGAACTGCCTGTCCAGCGGAGCAACATCATCGGCCCCAAACCGTCCATATGATCGGAATGGAAATGCGTCAGGAACAGACCCTCGATTTTGCCATTGGGTATACCCATTAGCGATATGTTGCGGGCGCCGCCTTCACCGGCATCGACGACATAAATATGCTTGCCTGCCAATACGACGGTGCAGGCCCCTGCCCGGTCGGCATTGGGCAAGGGCGATCCTGTGCCGCAAAGTCCTATGTGCAAGCCGTCCGGAAGCGTGGCCGTATTATCCCGCCCGACACGGGATTCTACCGCGCGTTGGAACAGCGCCAGACCAATATCTGCTTGAAAATGTCGAACAGCAACGGTTCCGACAATAGCGACGCCAGCCAAAGCCAATAGCCATTTTGCAGATTTTTTCATCTCACTCCCCTCGGACTAACGAAATCAAACATCAAAATTGCAAACGATTGTTACGCTTTGTGGCAATTATGCCGCGCTTCCCAAACATTTTGCATTAGTAGATTTAACCGCATTGCAGGCCGCGAACCGACTGGTTAAAGCTCCAACCGGTGCAGAATGCACCATAAAAAAGATAAAACAAGGATGGTCCGCCATCCCCACTCCCAAAGAAGTTTGCCGATCCCCGGCACTATTGTGATGATCAAGTGGAGAGTAAAATATGAAGTTTGCACATGCTGCAGTGCGTGCCGCACTGCTGTCGACTATTAGTGTCGCCTCGATCGGGCTTGCCTCTGCGGCCCAGGCGCAGGACGAAGGCGTCGAAACAACCGACGCAGCAGCGGCTGAAGAAGAAGTCGCTTTTGACGAAATCATCGTGACTGCTACGCGCCGTGATCAGGCCGCGCAAGACGTCCCCCTTGCTGTCAGCGTCGTCGCTGGCGAGCAGCTTGCCAATGCCGGTGTCGTCGACATCCGGGGCATTCAGCAGCTTGCCCCTTCGCTGAAGACCACCACTGGCCAGTCCTCGGCCACCGGTGCCGTCCTCACCATTCGCGGTATTGGCACTGCGGGTGACAACCCAGGATTTGAGCCCGCCGTCGGCGTGTTCATCGATGGCGTGTTCCGTGCTCGCGCCGGCGTTGCACTGGCTGAGCTGCCCCCAATTGAACGCGTCGAAGTGTTGCGTGGCCCGCAGGGAACGCTGTTCGGTCGTAACACCTCAGCTGGTGCGCTCAACATCACCACCACCAAGCCGAAATTCGAACTCGGCGGCTATGCCGAACTCAGCTACGGCAATCTCGATGAAATCGAAGCCAAGGCTGGCGTAACCGGTCCGGTTTCGGAACAGGTCGCGCTGCGCCTCGACGGCGGCTATCACAAGCGTGACGGCTATATCAAACTCGCCAACGAAGACGGTCGCGTCAACAATATCAACCGCTGGTTCGCCCGCGGCCAGGCCTATTTTGAAAATGATGACATCAACTTCCGCCTGATCGCCGATGTTGCCAAAACCAATGAAGATTGCTGCGGCGCGCTGAACACCGGCAGCGGTTTCTCGCTTCCGCTGACAAGCACCAACAATGCGATCGCTTTCATAGCAAGCAACGCGATTGAAGCCCTGTCGGCCAATCCGCTCGCTGGCGGCGCAGTTGGCCGTGACGGCATTGTGCGTCCGTTCGACGCCAAGGGTCGTGTCATGGCAACGACACCGGGCCGTGGCCTGACCGAAAAGGTCGACGAATGGGGCGTTTCGGGCGAGTTGAATTGGGATTTTGGTGGCGCAACGCTGACCTCGATCACAGCCTATCGCGACTGGAAAGCACTGCGCGATCAAGACGTCGACTTCTCGGGTCTCGACCGTGCCTATCGCGATGATTACCGCACCGGCATGAAGGACTTTACCCAAGAGCTTCGCTTGCAGGGTTCGGCCTTTGACGACAAGGTCGATTGGCTGGTTGGCGCATTCTACATGAATGAAAAGCTGACCATGACCGACACGATCCGTTTCGGTGCGCAGGCTGACCAATATACCGACGCCGTCATCAACGGCCTGACCCGTTCGACTGCGCTGCCCACCGGCTTGCAGCTGTTCGGCACGTTGGGCGCCGGCGTTCCGCTGTTTGGTCAGGTGGCACTCGCAACCAACCCGACGCTGCTTGCTGCTGCACTCAGCAGCCCGCCTCTGTTCGCGCTGTTCAACAGCCCACTGCCGCGCACCCCGGTTGGCGCCGGTCAGACAGCCGACAAATATCGCGTCGATACCAACGCGATTGCGCTGTTCACGCACAACATCATCAACATCAGCGACAGCATGTCACTGACGCTGGGTCTGCGTTACAACTACGAAAAGAAGAATATCGATACCGATCTGAACTCGACCGTTCCGGCCTGTTCCTTCTTCCAGAACCCGGCGACGCTGCCCTATCGTCAGGCACTTCAGGGTGCCGGACTGTTTGGCGGCGCCTATCTGCTTGGCTGCAACCCGGCGGTAAACAGCGAGTTCAACGGCATCCAGTCGGACAAGCGGAGCGAAAGCGAATTCACCGGCACAGCGCGCATCGCCTATAAGGTGAATGACGATGTACTGTTGTTCGGTGGTTATGACCGTGGCTACAAGTCGGGCGGTTACAATCTCGACCGTGCCGGTTTCGATTCAGTTCTGCTCGGCGGCAATGGCGCGCAGCTCACTGATCTGGAATTCGGCAATGAATCGGTTGACGCATTTGAAGTCGGCCTGAAGACCAACTTCACCCGCGAATTCCAGTTCAACGCATCGCTCTTCTATTCGAAGTTCAAAAACTACCAGTCGAACCGTTTCCTCGGAAACAACTTCGTCGTGCTGAACTATGACAAGCTGGTGTCTCAGGGTGTCGAGCTGGAAAGCATCATCCGTCCGCATCCCGATTTCGTGATCAACATGGGCTACACCTATCTTGATGCGAAGGTGACCGATCCAGCTGCTGGCACCGACAATGGCCGTCAGGCATCAAACCAGCCCAAGCACGCCGTCACCGGCGGTATCACCTGGACGCCGCAGATCAGTGATGGTGTCAATGGCTTGATCCACGCCGACTGGCGCTACAACAGCGACCACTATCCGATCAACGATCCGGTGGCGAAGCCCTTCACCGGCAATGACGGCTACGGCATCGTCAACCTGCGTGCAGGCGTCAACTTCGGCGATGGGAAATATAGCGTTGAAGGCTATGTCGAAAACCTCTTCAACACTTACTACAACATCACCGCCTTCCCGATTCCGGAACAGGGCAACAGCTTTGCTGTCTATCCCGCTCCGCCGCGTTTCTACGGCGTGAAATTGGGCGTGAAGTTCTAATCAAGCTTCTGCCCGCTTCGGCGGGCAGAAGCCAAAAAGGGGGCGCTCCGGATAATCGGAGCGTCCCCTTTTTATGCCAGACTTACGCTTCCTTTCGAAAGCAAGTTTGCAGATCGACGTCAGTTGTTCTGCAGTGCAATAATCAACGGAGTGGTCAGCAGCGGTACGATCTGCAACGCATCCTTGAACAGGCGGCGGGCTTGCGAGTCCCCGACAACTACAACGTCATTGGCAAACACTTCCGGATCCTGGTAATTGCCGCGACGAATTGCCTTAAGGTTATACAACGCAGCCAATTGCTGACCTTTGACGGTTCGGAATATCACAACGTCGTCAAGCTTTGCGAATTCGGCAGTCCCCTCTGCAGCTGCAACCGCACGCATCAGCGTCATTTTTCCGACGACCGGATAGAGGCCAGGCTTTTTCACCTGTCCGTCAACCGTGATCACCTGGCTGACCGTTTCTTGCAGGTTTACGGTTACCTGCGGGTCGCGGACATAGCGCGAACGCAGGCGCCCCTCGATTTCTTCTTCAATCTCTCCGGGCGTTTTGCCAGCTGCTTCGATTACTCCGGCTAAAGGAAACGAAATACGTCCACTTGCATCGGTTTGCACTTCCTTCTTACTTAGCTCCTCGATACCGAAAACGTCGATCATCAGCTTATCGAAGGGGCCAATCAGATAAGGGCGTGATTCGGCCAGAAGGTCGCTACGATCAGGTGCAGGCAGTTCGCTGGACTCCATAACTGTGATATTTTGTGAACCGCCCAATGAACCCGGTCCTGCACAAGCAGACAAAAGGAACAGTGCTAAAAGGGGCGAAGCAATTTTGATCATCATTCCAGTTCCTGAAAATATATGGTCGCCTGCTAGACTAAGCAGACAGCGGCTTCCAGCCCGATTTTCCGCATTGCACGTCGATTAGGACATTTCACAACCCTTAACACGCGCTTTAGTATGAATTTAAGGCCTGTCGCGCTAAAGAACCGTAATGAATGACAAACCCGTCGTCTTGGTGATCTTTGGCACACGCCCCGAAGCGATCAAGCTGTTCCCGGTCGTGCATGCCTTGCACGCGCGTGAGGATGTCGACGTCCGCGTGCTCGTCACCGGCCAGCACCGGCAAATGCTCGATCAAGTCCTCGACATAGGTGAAATCGCACCCGACCATGACCTTAACGTCATGGCGCCCGACCAGACGCTCGATAGCCTGACGGCCAAATTGCTGACCGGCATCGGCGCGATCATGGACGCGGAAAAGCCTGCGCGTGTTATCGTCCAGGGCGATACGGCAACTGCGATGGTCGGGGCACTGGCCGCCTATTACCGCAAAATCCCGGTCAGCCATGTAGAGGCAGGCCTGCGCAGCTACAATATCTACCAGCCGTGGCCCGAAGAGGTGAACCGCAAGATTATCGGGACAATCGCGGATCAGCATTTTGCACCGACTGAAGTGTCGGCTGCAGCCCTGCGCGCCGAAGCGGTGCCTGAGAGTGGCATTTACGTGACCGGTAATACGGTCATCGATGCGCTGTATTGGGTTACGGCCAAGATTGAGACTCATCCCGAATTGGCGGCAGGCCTTTCCGAATATGAAACACGATTTGCGGGAAAACACATTATAGGCGTCACCACCCATCGCCGCGAAAATTTCGGCGAAGGCATGGAAAATATCGCGGCGGCGCTGGAGCAGATTGCCGCGCGTGACGATGTGGCAGTCATCTTCCCGGTACATTTGAACCCCAATGTCCGCAAAGTCATGGACGCCCGTCTGGGTGCCAATAGCAATATCGCGATGATCGAGCCGCTCGACTATCCGCATTTCGCCCGTCTGCTGGCCGTCAGCCATATCATGCTGACCGACAGCGGCGGGGTGCAGGAAGAGGCCCCAGCGCTCGGCAAACCGGTGCTTGTAATGCGCGATACGACCGAACGCCCTGAAGGCGTCACTGCGGGCACTGCCAAGCTGGTGGGTACCAACAAGGACCGCATCATTTCCGAAATTTTCACGCTTCTGGACGATGAAGCGGCCTATTCAACCATGGCGCGCGCGCACAATCCCTTCGGGGATGGCAAGGCGGCCATTCGCATAGCAGGACTGGTAGCTGATGCTTGTCGATAAGAAACCCGATGTCTGCGTGATGGGGCTTGGCTATATCGGCCTGCCGACCGCTGCCGTGATTGCCCGTTCGGGCTGCCGCGTGCTGGGTGTCGATGTGCACCAGCATGTCGTCGACACGATCAATCGTGGTGAAATTCATATCGAAGAAGTCGATCTCGACGGGCTTGTGCAGGGTGTGGTCCAGCGCAAGCTGCTCCGTGCTTCGACAATGGTCGAGCCTGCCGATGTTTTCGTCATCGCCGTGCCGACGCCCTTTGGCGAAAACCACGCGCCCGATATCAGCTATGTCCTGTCTGCCGCAACCAGCATCGCAGCGGCCCTCAAGGCAGGCGATACAGTAATTGTCGAATCGACCTCCCCTGTTGGCACCACCGACAGGGTGAAAGACCTAATCGCACAGTTGCGCCCTGATCTGAAAGTCCCCGGCGTCACCACCGAAACTCCGGACATAGCCATCGCCTATTGCCCTGAGCGGGTGCTTCCCGGCAAGATTCTCGAAGAGCTTATTTCAAACGACCGCTCGATCGGCGGCATAACGCCGCGTTGCGCGCGCAAGGCGCTGTCCTTCTACAAACGCTTCGTCCGTGGCGAATGCGTCACCACAGATGCGCGTTCGGCAGAGATGACCAAGCTGGTCGAAAACGCTTTTCGCGACGTCAACATCGCCTTTGCCAACGAATTGTCGATCGTGGCCGACCAGATGGGGCTCGACGTCTGGGAAGTCATCCGCCTCGCCAACAGGCACCCGCGCGTTAACATCTTGCAGCCCGGCCCCGGCGTCGGCGGCCATTGCATCGCGGTTGACCCCTGGTTCATAGTCCATGGCGCGCCCGAGCACACGCCGCTGATCCGCACCGCGCGTGAGGTGAATGATGGCAAGGTCGACCACGTCATCGCTCAGGCGACAGCGCTGATCGAAGCCAATCCGGGCAAGTCTGTCGGGCTGCTGGGACTGGCCTTCAAGGCCAATATTGACGATTTCCGCGAAAGTCCCGCGAAGAAGGTAGCGGCGGCACTTGCGCATAAATTCGGCAATCGGGTATATGTGGTCGAGCCC
Source organism: Sphingorhabdus sp. (assembly GCA_017987825.1). Classification (GTDB taxonomy): domain Bacteria; phylum Pseudomonadota; class Alphaproteobacteria; order Sphingomonadales; family Sphingomonadaceae; genus Sphingorhabdus_B. Next base: position 13,812 of record JAGNSY010000002.1, read on the forward strand.
TATGCAGCCGCGCTGCCCAATGAATTTGACGGCAGTGGCGCTGCATTGACCGACATCGACAGCGCGCTGCTCGATTGCGATATCCTGATACCACTGGTCGATCATGATGCCTTCAAAGCGATCCCGCTCGCTGAGCGCAGCGCCAAGCTGGTTTACGATACACGCGGGATCTGGCCCGATCAGCCAGCAGCTACAAGCCATTCCGTGCCTCTCCGCCTTGTAGGCTGAATCGGGCAACCTTGCCGCCCAACGACGCACCGGCTAAAGCGCTGCTGGCAGCAATTCACGCAGGAAGTACAAAATGAAAATCGCAATGATCGGTTCGGGCTATGTCGGCCTTGTGTCGGGCGCCTGTTTTGCCGATTTCGGGCATGATGTTGTCTGTGTCGACAAGGATCAGAGCAAGATCGATCGGCTGAACGCCAATATCATGCCGATCTACGAGCCGGGGCTCGATGCGCTGGTGAAGACCAATGTCGATGCAGCGCGGCTGAGTTTCTCAATCGATTTGGAAGCCTCGGTCAAGGATTGTGACGCGGTGTTCATCGCCGTCGGCACGCCCTCGCGGCGCGGCGATGGTCATGCAGACCTCAGCTATGTCTATGCAGCAGCCAAAGAGATTGGTGCCGCCATCGGACCCAAAACGGTCGTTGTCACCAAATCGACCGTTCCGGTGGGAACGGGTGACGAAGTTGAACGCATCATCCGCGATGTGCGCCCCGATCTGGAGTTCGAAGTCGTCTCCAACCCCGAATTCTTGCGCGAAGGTGCCGCCATTGGTGATTTCAAGCGCCCCGACCGGATTGTCGTCGGCACCGATGTTGAATGGGCGCGCGAGGTGATGCGCGCTGTCTATCGCCCGCTGTTCCTCAACGAATCGCCAATCCTCTTCACCAGCCGACGCTCGTCCGAGTTGATCAAATATGCGGCCAACGCCTTCCTTGCGACCAAGATCACCTTCATCAATGAAATGGCCGATCTGTGTGAGAAACTGGGTGCCAATGTGCAGGATGTCTCGCGCGGCATCGGGCTCGACAACCGCATCGGCTCCAAATTCCTGCACGCAGGCCCTGGCTATGGCGGCAGCTGCTTTCCAAAGGACACGCTCGCACTGCTGAAGACCGCGCAGGACAATGACACGCCGGTGCGCATCGTTGAAGCGGTGGTCCAGGCCAACGACCTGAGGAAACGCGCGATGGGTCGCAAGATCGTCAATGCCCTCGGCGGCGACGCGCGCGGCAAGAAGGTTGCGCTGTTCGGCCTGACCTTCAAGCCCAATACCGATGATATGCGCGATGCGCCCTCGATTGCTATCGTCCAGACACTGATTGATGCAGGCGCTGAGGTTTACGCCCACGACCCCGAAGGCATGGAGGAAGCCGCGAAAATATTGCCCCAAGTGAAGATGGCCGAAAGCGCCTATGCCGCTGCCGACGGTGCCGACGCCGTCGCCATCGTCACCGAATGGGATGCTTATCGCGCGCTCGATCTGGCCAAGCTGAAGGCCGCGATGAAAGGCGACGTCCTCGTCGACCTGCGTAACATCTACCGCCTCGAAGAAAGCGCCAAGGCTGGCTTCGACTATTACAGCGTCGGGCGGTAATCGCTCGCGTTAAAGGCCGAGCACTAGCTTGGCCATGATGTTGCGCTGAATCTCGTTCGACCCGCCATAAATCGATGCAGCACGACCGTTGAAGTAGCGCGCGGTGGCCGTCAGCGCGCTTTCGGTGCCAACATAGCCTTCATTGCTGCCCGCCTGCCGCGCTGCAAATTGATAGGGTGCTGCGTAAATGCCCGCGACATCGACCGCCAGTTCCTGAATCCTTTGCTGGCACTCGGTACCCTGCACCTTGAGCATCGACGAGGCAGGGCCGGGATCGCGCCCTTCACCTATCGCCGCCAGCACCATATCCTCGACTGCGTGGATCGTGCGTACCTGTGAATCGAGTTCTGCAAAGCGACGGCGGATGGCGGGATCGTCGAGCATCTCCGCCTCTTTCGCCGCTGCACGCACTTCGGCCAGCGCTTCGATCAGCCCGGCTGCATAGGCAGCCGCACGCTCATATTCGAGCAGCGTCTTGGCAACGGTCCAGCCCTTGCCCTCGTCGCCTAGCCGGTTCGCCTTGGGCACGCGGACATTGTCGAAAAACACCTGGTTGAAATCATGGTCGCCCGCGATCGAGATGATCGGTTTGACCGTCAAACCCGGCGTATCCATTTCGAGCAGAAGGAAGGTGATGCCCTCTTGCGGGCGCCCTTCGCGGTTGGTGCGCACAAGGCAGAACATATGGTTGGCCACATGCGCATGCGTCGTCCAGATCTTGGACCCGTTGAGTACATAATCGTCGCCATCGCTGTCGGCACGCAATTGCAGTGCTGCAAGATCAGAGCCAGCCTGCGGTTCGCTATAGCCCTGGCACCAATAATGCTCCCCCGCGAGCAGCTTGGGCAGATAATAGTCTTTCTGCGCCTCGCTGCCATATTTCATGATTACCGGCGCAACCATTTTGAGGCCCATCGGCGCGAGGCTGGGCGCCCCTGCCCGCGCGCATTCCGACGAAAAAATATAGCGTTGCGCCTCATTCCACCCCGTTCCGCCGCGCTCGACTGGCCAGTGCGGTGCAACCCAGCCCTTGCGCAGCAGGATCGCCTGCCATGCTAGGTTGAATTCCTTTTCGACAAACACACTGGTCGCGCGATTGTGCGCCTGCCGCAGTTCGGGCGGCAGGTTTTCGGCAAGCCAGCCGCGCACTTCGGCGCGAAAGGCGTTCAGGTCGATCTGGGCTTCGCTCATCGTCAATTCACCTGCCGCTCATAGCCTTCCCAATAGGGCGCGCGCAGATCCTTGCGCAGGATCTTGCCCGATGGGTTGCGCGGAAGCGCGTCGATAATGTCGATCGATTTGGGCACTTTGAATGGCGCGATGCGTTCACGAGCCCATGAAATAACACTCTCAGGGTCGATGGTTGCGCCCGGCTTTGGCGCGCAGACAGCCTTCACTGCCTCTCCCCATTTGGGATCGGGAACGCCGATTACTGCCACTTCCAACACGTCGGGATGACCATAGATCGCGCTTTCGACCTCGGCGGGATAGACATTTTCGCCGCCCGAAATGATCAGATCCTTCACCCGGTCGTGGATGTAGAGATAGCCATCCTCATCCATATAACCCGCATCGCCAGTCTTGACCCAGCCATCGCCGGTCATCGTCTTTTCGGTGGCTTCCTGCAGGTTCCAATAGCCGATCATATTGTTCGAAGACCGGGTCCAGATTTCACCCACTTCGCCGGTCGGCATTTCGTTGCCCTCGATGTCGACAACCTTGATCTCGACACCGGGCAGCGGCTTGCCTGCGCTGCGCATGCGGGGATTGCCGTTGGGATCATGGTCCTCGGGCGGCAGCATGCAAATGGTGCCGGTCGTCTCGGTCATCCCGTAATTTTGGATGAACCCGCATTGGAACATCTGAATGCACTGGCGCAGCAGCTCGAGCGGGATCGGCGCGGCGCCATATAGGATATATTTGAGGCGGCTGAAATCGACCATCGCGCAACGCGGATGCTGGAGCAGAATATGCAGCGCCGCCGGAACAATGAACAAGCGTGTCACACCACCGGTTTCGACCGAATCGAAGAAACCGTCGGGCGTGAATTCGGCGAGGATGTAAGCGGGAAGACCGGCTGCCACCGACATGATGCCAAGCCCGGTTCCGCCGATATGCGCGCAGGGCATGGCGACGAGCACAACTTCGTCATCATCCCATTTGGTATAGGCCAAATCTGCCTGGTTCGAATGTTTGCGCAGCGCAAACAAGTTGCGGTTCGAAAGCACCGCGCCCTTCGGGTTGCCGGTGGTGCCCGATGTATAAAGCTGGAGCACCGCATCATCAGGGGCCGAAGCCTCGAACGGTGCACGTGCTGTGCTGTCAACCAACGCCCGCGCTTCGGGATCGGTGATCACCTGTTCGACGTGCGGCAGCATCCCTTCCATCGAAGCCGGAGCGGATTCAAATCCCTTTCCGACGAACAGCAGCTTCGCTTTGGTATCATTGATAATATAGGCCCATTCGGGCGGAGCGAGCCGCCAGCCGACTGGCACCATGACGATGCCCGCACGCGCTGCGCCGTAAAAGAGCGTGAAATATATATCGCTATTCTTGCCGATCCAGGCAATTCGATCACCCTTCTTCAGCCCCTTGGCGAGCAGTGCTGTTGCTACCCGTGCGGTGCGCTCTTCGAGTTCGGCATAGGTGAAGAAACGGTCTTCCTCACGCATCGCAAGGCGATCGCCACGCTCATCGCCCCAATGGCGGATGAACTCGTCAAAGGTGTTTAATTCCGAAACATCGGCCATCTTCTCTCTCTCCCAAGAAGATCGGCTGGAAACATGCACAGCCGCTCCAGCCCCTAATTGGCGAGGCGGGCGCGGCTGTCAATGCGAAGTTTAATCGTGCGATTAAATTTTTATGTCACTCTGCCGCTACGGGAAGCTCGGCTTCCTTCCACACCAGCATTGGCTTGCGTGCGGCCAGCGTTTCGTCAAGGCGGCGGCGCGGAGCGAAGTGCGGGGCAGATTTGAGTGCGGGATCGCCCTGTTTCGCCCGATTGGCCACCGAACGCAGCGCGCCGATGAACTGGTCGAGCGCGGCCTTGCTCTCTGTTTCGGTCGGTTCGACCAGCATGGCACCGTGGACGACGAGCGGGAAATAGACCGTCATCGGGTGATAGCCTTCGTCGATCAGTCCCTTGGCCACATCGAGCGTCGAGAAGCCCTCGGCGAGGCCATTATCAGTGAACAGCGCCTCATGCATGCACGGGCCTGATGCGCCGAATGGAGCCTCCAGCGTGCCTTCCAGGCTACGTAAGATGTAATTGGCGTTGAGCACTGCATCTTCGGCCACCTGCCGAAGGCCATCTGCACCGTGGCTCAGGATATAGGCCAAAGCACGGGTGAACATCCCCATCTGGCCGTGAAAGGCTGTCATGCGGCCGAAGGTTTGCGGGTGCATTTCGCCCGCGGCTTCCTCTTCGACCAGCTTGAAGCTGCCATCGGGCATTTTTGCGACAAAGGGGATCGGGCCATAAGGCGCCAGCGCCTCTGACAGCACAACCGGCCCCGAACCTGGCCCGCCACCGCCATGCGGGGTAGAGAAGGTCTTGTGCAAATTGATGTGCATCGCATCGACGCCCAGATCGCCCGGGCGAACGCGGCCGACGATGGCGTTGAAATTGGCGCCGTCGCAATAAACATAGCCGCCCGCTGCATGCACCGCGTCTGAAATGATCTTCAGATCGCGTTCGAACAGGCCGCAGGTATTGGGGTTGGTGATCATTACGCCCGCAACGTCCGGACCCAAACGCGCCTTTAGCGCTGCGACATCGACGCGGCCTTCGGGGGTTGCGGGGATATTCTCCACGCTGAAGCCCGCAAAAGCCGCTGTCGCCGGATTGGTGCCGTGCGCGCTTTCGGGGACGAGGATGACCGGTCGGTCTTCGCCGCGCGCATCAAGCGCAGCCTTGATCGCAAGAATACCGCAGAGTTCACCATGTGCACCTGCCTTGGGCGACATGGCGACACCTTGCATCCCGGTCAGGTCGACCAGCCAAAAGGCGAGTTCATTGATCACCTGCAGCGCGCCTTGCACCGTTTCCTGCGGTTGCAGCGGGTGGACGTCTGCAAAGCCCTTCATCCGTGCGACTTTTTCATTCAGGCGCGGATTGTGCTTCATCGTGCAACTTCCCAGCGGGAAGAGGCCGAGGTCGATGGCGTAATTCTGCCGCGACAGGCGGGTGTAATGGCGCACCGTTTCGGGCTCTGAAAGACCCGGCAGACCGATCTCGCGATTGCGCTCCAGCCCGCCGAGGCGCGACTGCACCTTGGGTGCGGGGTCGAAATCGACGCCGGTGGTGTGGCTGTCGCCAATCTCGAAAATCAGCGCTTCTTCAAGCATTAGCGCGCGGTTTCCGGTGTAGGTAGCTGCCGCCATGACGTCACTTTCGCCCATTTGTGGCTTCCAGCCGCTTGCGTTTACCGTGCTCATGCCCCAGCTCCCTCAATAAGTATCTCCTGCAGGGTCGTCGCAAAGGTTTCGATATCCTCGTCGCTGACCACTTCGGTCACCGCGACCAGCAAGCCGTTCTCCAGCGCTGCTTCGCCCGGATAGAGGCGACCGAGCGAAACCCCGCCCAGCACTCTCTTTGCCGCCAGTTTGTGCACCACATCGCGGGCATTGACCGGCAGTTTCAGCGTGAATTCGTTGAAAAAGCTTTCATTGACTAGTGTGACCCCCGGTATCTGCGTGAGCCGCTCTGACGCCTGCACTGCCTTTGCGTGATTGAGCGCCGCTAGATCGCGCAGGCCGCGCTCACCCAGCAAGCTCATATGAATACTGAAGGCCAGCGCACAAAGACCTGAATTGGTGCAGATATTGCTTGTCGCTTTCTCGCGCCGGATATGCTGCTCGCGCGTAGATAGCGTGAGCACGAAGCCGCGCTTGCCCTCGGCATCGACCGTCTGACCGCACAGACGACCGGGCATCTGCCGCACGAATTTCTCCTTGCAGGCGAACAGGCCGACATAAGGCCCGCCAAATTGCAGGCCGACGCCGAGCGATTGCCCCTCACCCACGACAATATCCGCACCCATTTCGCCCGGTGCCTTGATCGCGCCTAGCGCCACCGGCTCAGTCACGACCGCGATTAGCAGCGCACCATGCTCATGTGCTTTCTCAGATATCGCGCTTAAATCTTCAATTCGACCAAGAATATCTGGGTATTGCACTACCACGCAGCTGGTTTCACCATCGATCGACGCCAGCAACCGCGTCGTATCGCTCTGCGCCATGTCGAGCGCTGCGAGATCGAGCGTATCTCCGGTAAACCGCGCCATCGTCTTCGCCACGCTGACATAATGCGGATGCAGACCGGAGGAGATTACGGCCTTGCTGCGCTTGGTCACACGCCCGGCCATGCCGATCGCTTCCCAGCAAGCGGTTGAGCCGTCATACATAGAGGCATTGGCTACATCGCAGCCAAACAGCCGCGCCACCTGCGTCTGGAACTCAAACAGCATCTGCAACGTGCCCTGCGCGATTTCGGGCTGGTAGGGGGTGTAGGCGGTCAGAAACTCGCCGCGCTGGATCAAATGATCAACGCTTGCCGGCACATGATGCTTATAGGCCCCTGCCCCGAGGAAAAACGGATGATGCGCCGCCGCCATATTCTTGCGTGCCATTGCGGAGAAATGCCGCTCAACCGCCATTTCACTCGCATGCATCGGCAGACCCGGGATCGGTCCCTTGAGCCGCGCCTCTTCGGGCACATCGACGAACAGATCATCAATCGAAGCAGCGCCGATTGTGGCGAGCATCGCCTGCCGGTCGGTGTCTGTCAGGGGTAAGTAGCGCATGGTGTGCCTTTGTCGTTTTTGTTTTGTCATCCCCGACTTGATCGGGGATCCATGGCCTGAGTTTTCGGTTTAAACTGGAACGTCAGACCATGGACTCCCGCTTTCGCGGGAATGACATTGGTTGGTTAGAGCGAATCCACAAATGCCTTGTAAGCCACCGCATCCATCAACCCGTCGAGTTCAGACGGGTCGCTCAGCTCAAGCTTGAAGAACCAGCCCGTACCCTCAGGATCGCTGTTGACCAGCGCCGGATCGTCGGCAAGCGCATCATTGCCTTCAGTCACTCTGCCTGAAACCGGCGCATAGACGTCTGAAGCAGCCTTTACCGACTCCACCACCGCCGCGTCACCGCCCTTGGAGAGCGTTGCGCCGACCGCGGGCACTTCGGCGAACACGATGTCGCCCAACTGGCCCTGCGCATAGTCAGTGATACCGACTGTGGCAGTGTTGCCTTCGACTTCGATCCATTCATGCTCGTCGGTAAAATATCGGGTCATTTGCTCGCTCCTCGTTTTTTAGTTGTCGCGATTTCCGAGTCGTCAGGCTTTCGCCTGACTTGAAATCGCTCTGCGATGATAATTATGTGGAATGAAAGGCATGGCCGCGACCGCCAGCGGCACGCGCTTGCCGCGCACTTCCGCCTCAAGCTCTGTACCGATGCTGTTTTGGCTGGCAGCGACATAGCCCATCGCGATCGGCGCACCGACGCTGGGGGCAAAGCCGCCCGATGTGACAACGCCGACTTGCGTCTGACCTGCAAAAATCTGCGCGCCTTCACGCACCGGCATCTTACCGTCGACCGACAAGCCCACCAGCTTAAGCGCGGGTCCATCGGCGAGTGCCTTCAAAATGCGGTCCGCGCCGTTGAAACCGCCTTCAGCGCGGCGGCGCTTAGACACGGCAAAGCTGGCATTGCCCTCCACCGGATCGGTCGTCGGGTCCATATCATGGCCATAGAGCGGCAGGCCCGCCTCCAATCGCAAGGAATCGCGCGCACCCAGCCCGATAGGCTTAACTTCGGGCTGTGCGCACAACGCATTGGCCAGCGCTTCCACCTGATCCGCAGCGACCGAAATCTCAACGCCATCCTCACCCGTATAGCCCGACCGGCTGATCCACAGCGGCACTTCTCTCCAAAGAAACAGGTCGGCTTCCATGAAATAGAGTTGGTTCACACCTGGCACGATGCGCGCAATGGCATCAACCGCTTTCGGCCCTTGCAGCGCAAGCAGCGCCCGATCTTCGAGATGGTTGATATCGATGCTGCCGGGCAGGTTCGCACGCAGATAGGCGATGTCCTGATGCTTCACCGCGCCGTTGACGACGACATAGAGCCCGGTAGGCGTTGCGGTGATCATCAGGTCATCCAGCACGCCGCCATCTTCGCCAAGCAGCAACGAATAGCGCATCCGCCCTTCTTTGAGCGCGGAAATATCGCCGGGAACCAGCGCCTCCAGCGCCTCGGCAGGCTTGTCGCCCGAAAGGATCAACTGCCCCATATGGCTGACATCGAACAGCCCGGCATTTTCGCGGGTCCAAAGATGTTCGGCCATGATGCCTTCATACTGGATCGGCATCGCATAGCCCGCAAACGACACCATGCGGGCGCCCTTGGCACGGTGCCAATCGCCCAGCGGAAGTTCGCGCATTTCGGTGTCGTCGCCCATAAATTCTCCGCACAAAGGTTCAGCCAGCGACCGCGTCGCTGCCTGCCCCCTCTGTCACGGATACCTGAGAGCTTTACCCCTTCGGTGGCCCCTCGTGGCGAGAGACGCTTTCCAGAGTGTCGCAAAAGCCAAAACGGTCCTTTTGCCTGAGAGATTCCGGGGCGGTTGCTCCTTCGGCGTCCGCCTTCGCCTAAAGGCTATGGCGGAACTCTCCCGTTTCGTCAGCGACTGAGTCGGCCTTGGCTTTTGGCCGCTACAGAGTCAACCGGCGAGCGCGCGGATCGCATCATTTTCGTGGATATGTCTGCCCTGCCCGCCTGCCAGCGCCAGGTGGGCGATAGCCTGAGCGACGACCAGCGCCGGAATCGAGCGGTAACGGCTGAGCCCGCCGACCATGAGCAGATCGGTTAGCGGCGCGAGCATGATCGCAACGCTCTCCCCCGGACGGCTTTCGGGGCGTTCCCCTCCGGTGAGCAGGCCGGGACGAAGGAAGTCGACACGGTCGAAGCCCATTTGAGCCATAGCTGCCTCGGCTTCGCCCTTGGTCTGCAAGTAGAAATTGGAAGCTTTTGCCGAAGCACCGACCGAGGATACCGCAATCATGTGCCGGGCACCTGCATCTTTGGCGGCCTTGGCAAAGCCTGTCACCAGATCGAAATCTATGGCGCGGAAGGCGGCTTTTGAACCTGCGGTGCGCATAGTCGTGCCGAGACAGGATATGGCTACATCTGCTTTGATCGCCGCAACCTCATTCGCCCAATCCGCCGGAGCCGCTTCATGCACAATCACGCCCTTTGGCACCCGTTCGGGTTTACGGCGGACTAGGATGTGGGTTTCAACGCCCTCTTGGCCCGCAAGCGCGACAACCAGCTGCATGCCGATAAGTCCCGTTGCGCCTGCAATTACCACGCGCATCATTTGCCAAACCCTTCATGCTCACCGCCGAATATTTCGCGGTGACAATTGACCGCGAAACGATCGGTCATCCCGGCAAGGAAATCGCCGATATGGCGCGCGCGCATTGGCTGCTCGACAGGCAGGCTATCGCGCCATTCCTGCGGCAACAAAGCAGTATCGCGGCTATAGGCTTCGAACAAGTCGGCAATCACCTTTGCCGCGCGTTCCGCGGCGCTGATCTGGGTCGGGTGATGGTAGAGATTGGCATACATGAAGGCTTTAAGCGTGCGCTCGCGCTCTGCCAATTCGTCAGAGAAACCGCCGATGGTGCGTCCCGCAGCGCGCACATCGTCGGCGGTCTCGATACCCGCAGCGGATATGCGCGCTTTGGTGGTTTGAATCACATCGTTGACCATCACGCCAATCTGTTCGCGGATCAACTCGCGCAACAGCGTTTCATGCCGTGCGCCGGGATAGCGATCGCATATCGCCCGCCAGCGCCGCTCGACAAAAGGCAGTTCGAGCAATTGCTCTAGCGTCAGCAGGCCAGCGCGAATGCCGTCGTCAATGTCGTGATTGTCATAGGCAATATCGTCTGAAATCGCCGCTATCTGGGCTTCCAAAGAAGCGTGCTGCGCCAGCCCCAAGGGGAATTCCGCATCAATTTCACTAAGCGCCCAGTTGGGGGCGAGGACTGGCCCGTTATGCTTGGCCAGGCCCTCCATCAGTTCCCAACTGAGATTGAGGCCGGGCCACAAGGGATAAGGGCTTTCCAGCTTCGATAGCGTGCGCAGTGTCTGGGCATTATGATCAAAGCCGCCATAAGGCGCTATCGCCGCCTCCAGCGCATCCTCCCCCGCATGGCCGAAGGGTGGGTGGCCGATGTCATGCGCCAAACACAGTGCCTCGGTCAGATCCTCGTCCAGCCCCAGCGCACGCGCAATGGTGCGGCCGATCTGGGCAACCTCCAGACTGTGGGTCAGGCGAACGCGGTAATGATCGCCATCGGGTGCGATGAACACCTGCGTCTTGTAGCGCAGACGGCGGAAGGCGATTGAGTGGATGATCCGGTCGCGATCGCGTTGGAAGATATTGCGTGGCCCGCGCGCCTCGCCACCCGGTTCAGGATGGAGCCTTCCACGGCTTGTGTCGGGATTGCAGGCATAGGTTGCGCGGCTGTGCATGATCGTGCGCTTTGCACTAGAGGCGTTGACAAAACCAGCCGCTATTTGGCGCCGAGTTTCTTCACAATGGTGCCATTCTCGCTGTTCCAGACAAAGCCATTGCCACCTGCCTTACGGTAATCGGCTTCCCATTTTTTCGCAGCCTTGGCGTCAGCAAATGGCCCGACCAGCAAGCGGCTCGATTTGCCCCAGACCGAGGTCCAGCCTTCCTTACCCTTGAATAGGTCAGGCGATTTCTTGGCAAAACGGCGATAGTCGCCGCCGAGTGCCGCTTCAGCCCCCGTTGCCACTTGCACCCAAATGCGTGCAGGTTGCGGCGGCGCTTTGGGTTCGACCTTGGGTTTGCCGGTTTTCGGGTCTTTGGCGGCGGTTGTCGCCGCAGTGTCGGCCTTGGCTTGGGCCTTCTGAATCGCTTTCAGATCAACCGGCGCGACGGTGCGTTTCTGTTCGCTTTCGGGAATTTCAATCGACTGCACCAGCGCGTCCAGATCGAAAGAGGCGGTCTTTACCGGTTCGGCCTGCTGCACCGGCGGCAATGCGACCGGAGGCAGCGCTTCTGCCGTTGCAACCGGAGCATCCGATACTACTGACGGTGATGTGCCATCCAGAACCGGCCCCTGAACGGCCGGTTGTGTGGTCTGCGGCGCTGGCTCGACAATCAGATTCTCAGCAACTCGTGTTTCAGCCGGGGCAGAAATGATAACCGGGGGTTTGGCGGCTGGCGGGGTGACAGCGACGGGATCGCTGCGCACAGGCGCAGGAATTGGCTCGGATGCAGTCACTTGCCGCTGGCGCACTTCATCGATCGCGCTTTTCGGCGTGACGACTGTGCTGGTTTCGGCGGGAATTGACGCGGGCCTATTCACCGTCGGCGTCGCAATTGCGACGGAAGGCGGAGGTGATGGTGGCGGCGTGCTGCCTGGCAAGATGATACGTACAGGCGCGCGCGCCGCATCGGGGGGAGGAAGTTGCGCTGTTGGAAGGACGACCTGCTTGGCCTTCGACGCTTCATCAACTTTTTGCTGCGCGGACGCTGTCGAGAAACCGGGCTTGGCATCATTGCGCGCCACTCTTGTTTCGCCAGGCTTGGGCTTCTTTTCGTCCTTCTTGTTTGAAGACGGCTTTTTGGCGGAATTGCCCAGGGGTTGTCCGGCTGGAATCAACCTGTCTTGGCCTGTCGCGGCGCTGGCAACTTTGGTTGCACCCGTCGCAGCCGCAATCTGACGCAATTCTGGCGTATCTTCGCCAATCCGGCCAACCGGGAAATGGCCGAAATGCATTGCCGCCGCCCGTTGCGCATCGGTCATTCTGGGCATCTGGCGAAGGAAACCCTCCATCCGCCGGGCGGATTCGGGCGAAAGGAAACCATCTGCAATCTGCATGGCTTCGTTCAAATTGCCGCGTGCTGCCAGCATCATCGAACGAGCGCGCCAAGCCTCCGGGTCGTTGCGCTGGAGCAAAGGCACGAGCAGGCCATCCGCTTCGTTCGCCTTACCCGCCATCGACAGCGACATGGCATAGCGGCGGGTCAGATCGTCGCCGTCACCAAAGCTGCGCGCCAACTGATAATCCTGATGCGCGCGGGCAAAATTGCCGAGCAGGTCAAACGCCAGCGCCCGATCGAGCGCGATTGAGCGTTCGGTGGCACCCAGTCGGATCGCATCGTCAAAATAGCGGAGCGCCTCAAAGGGGTTTTCGGTCCGCACCATTGCCGAACCCAGACCTGCTATCGTCCGCGAATTGCCGGGCTGGATGCTGTTTGCACGGGTAAAGAAGTTGAGCGCAGCAGCGGCATCGCCCAATTTCAGCGACGCATGCCCTGCATCGGTCAGCGCTGCCGGGTCTGACGGGCGCAATGCCATACGGCGCACAGCATCGCGCAGCTCCAACGAAGCAGGTGAGTCATATGCCGGTTTAACTTGTGGTTTCGCCTGATCGAACTGGTCGAGCACGCTTTCATCGGCATCCTGGGCAGCGATCGGCGCTGCCAGAACTATCGCCAGTGCAAGAGTAAGCGGGACCCGTTTCATATGTTTCATTGGCCCGCAAATGTGATGCGCATGGCGAAATTGCAATCGCTACGCATCAAAGCGCGCCGGATTGTGCCGCATGCTCGACAAGCGGCTTTATCCGGCGCAATTTTGAATCAGCTATTGCTCTGGCGATCGAGGAAACGGGGAATGTTGACCCCACCGCTATTGTCCTCTTCGGGTTCGTCATTGCCACGGGTCAGGCCTCGCGAAAGGCTCGACATCCGTTCGAACAAGGTGCCGCCACCGGTTGCAACACGTGGTGCGGACGGAACCGAATCGTCCTGTGCTTCCCCATAGGCAGGTGCCGCCTCTGCAACCGGCTCCTCCTGTTCGACATGGTATTCGCCGAGCTCGAACTCCGTTTCTTCAGCTGCTGGTGCCGGTTCGGCAAGATCCAGAACGCCGTCATCTGCTTCCGCTGATTCCTCGCTATAGTCGAAGGCCGAGGCTTCGGCTTCCGCAGACGGCTGATATTCCTGATCCGACAGTTCAAGCGGTTCCTCAACCGCCGGCTCTGGTTCAACAGCGGCAGGAGGAGTTGCGTAGCCACCAAGTGGCGTCGCCGGGCGGCTGTCAAAGGCATAGGAACGTGCTGGCTGGGCTGCCTGACCATCCTGATCGATGCCTGTGGCGACAACCGAGACACGGATCTTGCCATTCAGATTTTCGTTGAATGCCGAGCCCCAGATTATGTTCGCGTCGGGATCGACCAGCTCGCGGATATGGTTGGCCGCCTCGTCGACTTCCATCAGGCGCATATCTTCGCCGCCGGTGATCGAAATAATGACGCCCTTCGCACCCTGCATCGACACACCGTCGAGCAGCGGATTGGCGATCGCCCGTTCGGCGGCCTCCAATGCGCGGCCATCGCCTTCGGCTTCGCCGGTGCCCATCATCGCCTTACCCATTTCGTGCATGACCGAACGCACGTCGGCAAAGTCGAGGTTGATGAGGCCGGGCATGACCATCAGATCGGTGATGCCGCGCACACCCTGCTGCAGCACTTCGTCGGCAAGCAGGAAGGCTTCCTTAAAGGTGGTGTTCGGATTAGCGACCAGGAACAAATTCTGGTTCGGAATGACGATCAGCGTGTCGACATGCTGCTGCAGCTCGGCAATCCCCGAATCCGCTGAACGCATGCGGCGCGATCCTTCGAACAGGAACGGCTTGGTGACGACACCAACGGTCAGAATGTTCATTTCGCGGGCTGCGCGGGCAATAACTGGAGCCGCACCGGTACCTGTGCCGCCGCCCATACCAGCGGCGATAAAGCACATATGCGCACCCTGCAGTGCACTTTTGACTTGCTCAATAGTTTCTTCAGCCGCGGCACGACCAACTTCCGGGCGCGAACCCGCACCAAGGCCTTGGGTGATGTCGGGACCAAGCTGGATACGATATTCGGCAGGCGACGCGTTGAGCGCCTGAGCGTCGGTATTGGCGACGACGAAATCGACACCTTCAACGCGTGCGCCGATCATGTTGGCGATGGCATTGCCCCCTGCCCCGCCGACACCGATGACTGCAATTTTGGGCTTCAGTTCATCGACAACTGGCGGACCGATGTTGATGCTCATTCCTGTTCACTCCCTTGGCCGATCTGGCATAAGTAAAAGAAGTTCAAAAACCCCCGTTAACTGTGTCTTGTGGCACAAAATTCAGGGCAAAACACGTAAAAGTTACCCACAGGCTGCGGGTTGTTCTTGTGGCGCGGCTAGAGGTTCTCTCGGATAGCCTGCATGATGCGCGCAATAATGCCTGTATTGGTAGATTTTATAGCACTATCAGAGCCTTGCAGGCCCAAGCGCAGATCGGATGGGTTCGAATTGGCATATAGCGCCAGACCTGCCATCGTCGAGAATGCTGGCCCGGAATGGGCATCGGGCAGGCCGGGCAGCTCGGTCGGTCGACCGACGCGCACCATGCGGCCAAGCGCCGCCTGCATATGGTCCGCAAGCCCCTTCAATTCTGCGCCGCCACCCGTCAGGACTACATGGTGTTTTCCCGGATTGGAAAAGCCCATTTCCTTCAACGCGCGACCAATATCCGCCACTATTGTATCGATGCGCTGCGAGATGATCGAATTGAGCTGCGCGCGGGTGATCTTGGGCCTTTCAGCCTGCGAGGGATCGCCGGGCGGACCGACGTCGAGGCTTTCCTGATGGTCACGCGGCGAAGTGATGGCCGACCCGTGAAAGCATTTGAGGCGTTCGGCTTCCGCGCGTCGAATGCCGAATACCGAGGCGATCTCGTCAGTAATATCTGCGCCGCCATGATTGAGGGTGACAAGCCCGGCCAGCATGCCGCCGATGAATACCGAAACATTGGTGACCGCCGCACCCATTTCGACCATCGCAACACCCAATTCGCGCTCTTCGGCGCTCAGGCAGGCCAGCCCGGCAGCAACTGGCGATGCAACAATGGCATCGACCCCGAGATGCGAGGCACGCGCGGTCATATCCAGATTGCGCACTGGTGCAGGATCCGCCAGCACCGCGTGGATTTCTACGCCTACCCGATCAGCATAAAGCCCGAGTGGATTTGCGACCCCGCCATTGCCGTCAAGCGCGTATAAGGTCGGGCTGACATGCAGCACAACCTTGCCACGGGTATCGATATTGGCGCGACCGGCGGTCAGCAGGTCGTCAATATCGGCTTGCTCGACCTTGTCACCACCCAGATCAATCTCGACCGGAGAGAGAAGGCTATCCAAACCGCCGGCAGACATGCCCATCCAGACACGATCGATATTGATACCTGCGATCCGTTCCGCCTGCTCGACCGCATGACGAACCGAAAGCTCCGCTAATTGCATGTCGGAAATGCAGCCGCGCACCACGCCCTTGCTTTCGCGCTGGCCTGTACCCAGCACGTGGATCGCCCCACCTTCATCGACCCCGGCAATCAGCGCGGAAACCTTTGAAGAGCCAATATCGAGCGTGGAAATAATCTTGTCGTAGCGCACCGCCATCAGGCCGCATCCCCGCCTTCCCCGGCATCGGCAGACGGCTTATCACTTGGTTTGATTTCGACCGGCTTTTCCTTAGCCGCGCGGCGCATATAGGCGCGTTCGGGGTCGCGCAGGTCGAAATGGATGATGTCACGACCGAGTAGGCGATGCACCCCGTCCATCCGGGTGAAATTGACGAGTGCTTGTGCCGCCAGATTGTCCCCCTCGGGCAGCGACAAGGTTTCGCCGGTCTTGAAGCGCAGATCCCAGCGGCGATTGCCCACCCAGCTGGCGCCAGCCACCTGATCCTTGAGCGACTGGGCGCTGTCGAGCAGCTTGGCCAGCGCAACAACTTGTCTGTCGGCCCCATCGCCATTGATGACCGGCAGGCCTCCGATTTCCGCGCGCGATATTTTTTCGAGCTCGGTGCCCTGATCATCGATCAGCGAAAAGACCCCGTTTCGATGCCACACCGCCGTGGGTTTGCGTTCCAATATGTCGACGACCAACGTATCGGGCAGGCGACGGGTCACCCGCACATCTTTTATCCAGCCATATTCGATAAGATCGGCCCTGATTTTATCGATATCGACCAGCGGCATCGCCCGGTCTTTTTCAGCCAATACAATGTCATAGACCTTGAGCTGATCAACCCGGTCCATGCCGGTAATCTCGACCCGCTTCACTTCGAAACCGGCCTTGGCAGCGACTTGCGCATATTGCTGATAGGCGGCCTGCGGGACACCGAACCAGTTGGCGACAATCAGTGCGATCACCAGCAGCACGGCCAGCACGCCCCAAGTCAGCACCCGCTGGATATCCTGCTCGGTGAACGGCAGGATGCGCAGCAGCCGGTCCATGATGCTGACTTGCCTGACCTTTTTGCGCGGCGCAGGCTTGCGCGCCTTGGCAGGAGCCTTGCGTGCCGTAGCCGTCTTCATGCCAGCGCCTCCTTGACGAGGATGTCGACCAGTTGTTCATAGCTGATCCCCATTTGCTTGGCCTGTTCGGGAACAAGGCTCAACGGGGTCATGCCAGGCTGGGTGTTGGTCTCGAGCACAAATACGCCGTCGCGGCCCAGTTCATCATCCCAGCGGAAATCGGTGCGCGACGCGCCCTTGCAACCGAGCAATCCGTGCGCGCGCTGCGCCAACTCCATCATATAATCTTCAATATCCTTGGGGATTTCGGCCGGGCAGACATGTTCCGTGAGGCCGTCAGTATATTTGGCGTCGAAATCATAGAAGCCGCTCTTGGGTTTCAGCTCGGTTACGCAGAGCGGTTTGCCGCCAAGCACCGCAACGGTCAATTCGCGCCCCTTGATGAACGGCTCGGCGAGCAGGGTATCGAATTCCTGCCACGGGCCCGTCGCGTCACGCGCGATGGGTGAGCCGTAATTGCTGTCAGCCTTGACGATGGCGACACCGACCGAGCTGCCCTCATTGACCGGCTTCAGCACATAGGGGCGCGGCAGCGGATCGCCTGCATAGAGGCTTTCGCTCTCGACTATCGTCCCCTTGGGCATCGGGATGCCAGCTGGAACCAGCCGCTGCTTGGTCAGTTCCTTGTCGATCGCGATCACCGAAGTCACCATGCCGCTATGGGTATATTTGATGCCCATAAGGTCGAGCATGCCTTGCACCGTGCCATCCTCACCCGGAACGCCGTGCAGCGCGTTGAACACGACATCAGGCCGCAATCCCGCAAGCACCTGCGCGACATTGCGGTCCATATCGACGCGACTGACCTTATAGCCCTGCTTTTCCAGCGCATCGGCCACGCCATTGCCGCTCATCAGCGACACCGGCCGTTCATTGGACCAGCCACCCATCAATACTGCAACATGGACCGGCTCGCTCACTTCGCTTTTCCCACTCTTTGTATTTCCCAATGCAGATCGACGCCCGATTTCGCTTTCACGCGGCGGCGGACTTCTTCGCCCAGTTCCTCAATATCCGCGCTGGTGGCATCTCCAGTGTTGATCAGGAAGTTGGTATGTTTTTCCGAAACCTGCGCGCCGCCGATCTGGAGGCCACGGCAACCCGCTTCATCAACAAGCTGCCAGGCTTTTTGTCCATCGGGGTTCTTGAAGGTTGAACCGCCGGTTTTCGAACGCAGCGGCTGTGATGCCTCGCGGCTGGCCGAAATCCGGTCCATCTCCACCTGAATGGCTTCAGGCTCACCCGGTTTGCCGCGGAATCGCGCACCGACGACTATCGCGCCGTCTGGCAGTTCGCTGTGGCGATAGCTGTAGTGCAGCTCTTCGACCGGCAAGGTTATCAAATCGCCGTTGCGTAACACCACATCGCAATCGACAAGTATGTCCTTCACCTCGCCACCATAGGCCCCGCCATTCATGCGGACGAAACCGCCGACTGTGCCAGGGATCGAGCGCAGGAATTCCATTCCGGCAATGCCATTGTCGCGCGCGGTTGATGAAACGAGGATGCCGCTGGCTCCTGCCCCGCAGTCAAGCGTTACGTCATCAACCTTGGAAACCTTGGCAAAGGCCTTGCCCAGCCGAACCACAACGCCCGAAACGCCGCCATCGCGCACGATCAGATTCGAACCCAACCCCAACGCCATCACCGGCACCGACGGGTCGAGCGCGTAAAGGAAATCGGCCAAGTCCTTCGCATCGGCAGGCTCAAACAGCCATTCGGCTGCGCCACCGCTCTTGAACCACACGAGCGGCGCGAGCGGCGCATCGTGCGTCAGCTTTCCGCGCACCGGTGGTAAGGCGTAGCATACATTCATGCACGCGCCTTTTTGATGGCATCGGCAAGCCCTGCCGCCCATTTGGTGATATCGCCTGCGCCGAGGCACACGACCAGATCGCCTTCGCGGGTGGTCCCCGCCAGTTCCTTCGCCAGCGCCTCGGCGCTTTCAATTTCCTGCGCATTGTGATGCCCGCGACGTTTGATCTTGCCGACCAGTTCGGCGCTGGAAACGCCTTCGATCGGCGCCTCGCCCGCCGCATAGACCGGCGAGATATAAACCGTATCGGCATCGTTGAAGGCCGTTGCAAAATCTTCCATCAGATTGCCGAGCCGCGAATAGCGGTGCGGCTGGCACACCGCGATGACACGGCCTTTCACGCCCTCACGCGCGGCCGAGAGCACCGCGCGGATTTCAACCGGATGATGGCCATAATCGTCGATGATGGTGACCCCGTCGACCTCACCCACTTTGGTGAAGCGCCTTTTGACCCCGCCAAATTTTGCAAAGCCCGCCTGCACCTGTTCATCGGTCATCCCGCGTTCGAGCCCGACGGCGATGGCGGCGAGAGCATTCTGTACATTGTGACGGCCCGACATTGGCAGGAACACGTCTGCAATCTCACGCTTGCTGCCATCGCGGGCGCGGATCACGACGTCGAAGGTGTTGCCACCGAGTTCGGGGCGGACATTGTCCGCACGCACATCGGCCTGTGCAGAAAAACCATAGGTCAGGATGCGACGGTCGCGAATGCGCGGGATGATCGCTTGCACTTCCGGATGGTCGAGACAGAGGATGGCAACGCCATAAAAGGGCACATTCTCAATGAACTCGATATAGGCCGCCTTGGCCGTATCGAAATCGCCATAATGGTCGAGATGTTCGGGATCGATATTGGTGACGACTGCAATCGTGCCGTCGAGCCGCAGGAAGCTGCCATCGCTTTCGTCGGCCTCAACCACCATCCAGTCGCTGTCACCCAGACGCGCGTTCGAGCCGTAATTGTTGATAATGCCACCGTTGATCACAGTGGGGTCAAGCCCACCAGCGTCGAGCATGGCGGCAATTAGCGAGGTTGTCGTGGTCTTGCCATGGGTACCCGCCACCGCAACGGTATATTTCAGCCGCATCAGCTCGGCGAGCATTTCGGCGCGGCGGACTAGAGGGATGCGGCGTTCGAGCGCGGCCTCAACCTCAGGATTACCGCGCTTCACGGCGGTCGACGTTACCACCACAGCCGCATCGCCCAGATTTTCGGCGGCATGGCCGATCATCACCTTGATGCCGCGGCTGCGTAGCCCTTCGATCACATAGCCCTCAGCAATGTCGCTGCCCTGCACCGAATAGCCCAGATTGTGCATTACCTCGGCAATGCCGGACATGCCGATGCCGCCGATGCCGACAAAATGGATCGTGCCGATGTCGGTGCCCACACCCTTCATGAAACTGCTTTCCGTGCGAGGGCGGGTTCTGCGCTACCGAAACCAAGGCCCGATTGTTCTTTTGTCGAGATTGTATGCATCAGCGGTGCGCGTCCGAAGGATTCGACCAGATCCGCCAGATCGTGCACAGCATCGGGGCGGCCACAGCTTTTCGCGGCGCGCGCCGCATTTTGCAGCGTTTCCGGTATCAACGCCATTTTCTGGATCTGCTTGGCAAGCTCGACCGGCGTGAATGCCATCTGCTTGATCGCCCGCGCGCCGCCTGACTTGACCATCTCGCTGACGTTATACGCCTGATGGTTGTCCATCGCCGAGGGCAGCGGGACCAATATCGCGGGGCGACCAGCGCAGGTTAGTTCAGCAATGGTTGAGGCCCCTGCCCGCCCGATTACCAGATGCGACCAACCGAGCCTTTCAGGGAAGTCTTCCAGATAAGTCGCAAGCTGCGCCGGGATGTGATGATCGGCATAGGTCTTGCGCACCGTTTCCAGATCCTCGGCGCGGCATTGCTGGGTCACCTGCAGGCGACGACGCAGGTTGAGCGGCAGGCGCGCCAGTGCGTCGGGAACGACTTCCGACAGGATCGACGCGCCCTGACTACCGCCGGTCACGAGGACACGGAACACACCATCCTCGATGAACGGGGGAAAGGGTTCATCGCGCAGTGCAATCACTTCGGCGCGCACCGGATTGCCGACCAGATGGACCTTGTCTTGATGGCCCGGTTTCACCCGCTGAACATCGGGATAGGCGGTGGCAATGGCATTGACCTTGCCGGCAACCAGCCGGTTCACCCTACCGAGCACCGCATTCTGTTCATGGATGATCGTTGGCACCTTGTTGGCAAAGGCCGCGAGCAATGCAGGCAGCGCCGGATAACCACCAAAACCAACCACTGCAGTTGGATCAAATTCGTTGAAGAGTGCGCGCGCCATTGCCCGCCCACGCCAGATATTCCGCGCCGCCGCGAGCCATCCTCGCGGTCCACCTGCTACTCTGCCTGCGGGCATGATGTGCATTTCCATGCCATCGGGGCAGCCGGGAATGGTCGATCCACGATTGTCGGTAATCAGCGCAACTTGATGCCCGCGCCGCATCAACTCGGCACCTAGGGCATAGGCCGGGATGATGTGGCCGCCAGTGCCTCCTGCGGCGAGAACGAAATTGCGCGATACGCTCATGCCTAGCGGCCATTCCCGATATAGGGTGACTGGTCAAGGAAAGGGTTTCGGCGCGTCAGCGCAAGCATCAGTCCGCAACACAGACAGAGCGCCAAGGTGGACGATCCGCCATAGCTGATGAAGGGTAGAGTCATACCTTTCGACGGGAAGATCCCCAGATTGACCGCGATGTTGATCATCGCCTGCCCGCAAAATTGCGCGGCTAGACCGGTTACCGCCAAAAGGATAAATTGGTCCTGCTCATCAAGCATGCGGATAACGACGCGGACGAGAATGGCGAAAAACAGAACGGCAATCACCATGCACGCAAGCAGCCCAAATTCTTCGCCCACGACCGAGAAAATATAGTCGGTATGCGCCTCAGGCAGCGCGAATTTGCGCGTGCCGAGGCCCGGCCCGGTGCCGACCAGACCACCAGCGGTCAAAGTCGCCATCGCCAGCTTGTCATGTGTGATGCCGTCGGTTCCGAAAATCCATGCGTCAATGCGCTGCTGCGCCACCGGATAGAAATTATACGCCGCTATGATGCCTATCAGTCCGCCGATGGCACTCGACCACAGCAGCTTTGCTTGCACGCCCGACACCATCATCAGCGCAAACCAGATACCGCAGAAAAGGATGGTCTGGCCAAGATCTGGCTGCAGCATCAGTGCGCCGCAGATCAGTGCCGTAAAGCCCATCGTAATCGTCCGCACCGGCAGCGTCGGATCGCGTTGTCGCCAGCTGATGATCCATGCCATTGTCACGGCATAGCAAGGCTTCAGAAATTCGGACGGTTGGAAGCTGGCTGGGCCAAGGCCGAACCAGCGCTGCGAACCATTCACTTCCTTGCCAAGCACGGGAACGAGCAACAGGAGCAAAAGGAAGAGACAAAAGCCGCCAATTGCAATCCGCTTGGCCTGTTCACGCGGGTAGAGTGAAATGACAAACATCGCCGGTATGCCAAGCGCAACCCATGCCAGTTGTTTGTAGAAGAAATAGAGCGGGCTCAGCGATTCCGTATCGGTCGACAGGCGCCGCGCGGTTGCAGGCGAACCCGCTGCCACAGCGATCAGGCCGATAGCGATCAGGACCAGGAAGAGCGAGAGCAACACGCGATCAAGTTCCCAGAACCAGATGCTCAGCGGCGATCGGTCACCGCGCCCCAACCGGTTCGAAAGATCACGCTTGCCGCCAAATCCGGGCGGCAGACTGTTGCTGTTACCCTTTAATATGCCCAACATCACGACCCCCCGTCGCGCAATGCAGCCACTATTTCCCGGAAACTGTCGCCTCGGTGTTCGAAATCACGAAATTCGTCAAACGAGGCGCTTGCAGGAGAAAGAAGCACCGCTTCGCCTGCTTTCGCTTCGCCAGCAGCCGCCAGCGTGGCGTCGCGGAGTTTGGGATAAACTGTCACTTCTACTTTGCCGTCCAACAGGGCAGCCAGCTTCGCACCATCTTCGCCAAATGCGTATGCGGCTTGCACATTGCCCAAGTGCGGCAGGCAGGCATTGAGATCGTCGCCCTTCGCTTGGCCGCCCAGCAGCCAGCGGATGGCCGGATAAGCCCCCAGCGCCGGAGCGGTCGATGTCGGGTTGGTCGCTTTGCTGTCATTGACATACAGCACGCCATTTACTTCGCCGATGCGTTCCATACGGTGCGCAAGCCCCGGGTAGGTGGCCAGACCGCGTTCGATGGTTTCAGCATCCATTCCCAGCGCCTCGCAAGCTGCGATCGCGCAAGCTACATTCTGCGCATTGTGCGGTCCTTGCAACGAAGGCCAGCGGCTCTGGTCCTTGATATCCTTGGCCGACACGCGACGCAGTCGGTGATGGATACGGCTGGCGATCATGCGGCAGGGATCATCATCGGTCGCAATCACCGAAACCTTGTCGGCATGCTGCATATGGAACAACCGCTCTTTCGACGCCGCATAGTCCAGGAAACCATCGTAACGATCGAGATGATCCGGCGTGATGTTGGTCAGCACAGCAACATCGCAATCCAGACTATAGGTCAGGTCTATCTGATAACTCGAAAGTTCGAGCACATAGACCCCGCCTTCGGGCAGTGGCTGCTGCGAGAGGATCGGGAGGCCAATATTGCCGCCCATCAGCGACGGCAATCCTGCCGTCTGCATCATGTGATGCAGCAATGCGGTTGTCGTCGACTTGCCATTGGTTCCCGTGATGCCAATCACCTTGTGCGTTGGCAGCTTGGCCCGAGCGAGCGCGAATAGTTCGATATCGCCGATGATCGGCACATTGGCATCGCGCGCCTTGTTCGCGATCGGGTGGGTGTTGAGCGGGACGCCGGGCGAAAGCACCAGCCCGTCGAACCCCGCCAGATCGATTTCCATTGGATCGGCAAAGGCGACGTCGCCCTCAACCTGCTCTCTTGCCTCTTCGCGCGTATCCCATGCGGTTACGTCGGCACCGCTCGCGACCAGGCTGCGCACAGTGGCAAGGCCCGACCTTGCAAGGCCGAGCACTGCATAGCGTTTGCCGCGAAAGGCGTCGGAAGTGATCATCTGAGCTTGAGTGTCGCCAATCCTGCCAGAGCCAGCACAAAGGAGATTATCCAGAAACGGATCACCACCGTCGATTCCGGCCAGCCCAATTGCTCGAAATGATGGTGGATCGGCGCCATCCGGAACACCCGCTTTCCAGTGCGCTTGAACCAAAAGACCTGAATGATCACGGAGAGCGCCTCAACCACAAACAGGCCACCGATTATTGCAAGCACAAATTCATGATGCGCCACGACCGCAATAGCGCCCAGAGTGCCCCCCAGAGCTAAGCTTCCCGTGTCGCCCATGAATACTGCAGCGGGGGGCGCGTTGAACCAGAGAAAGGCAAGCCCCGCCCCAATGATCGCCCCGCACAATATCGCCAGATCGCCTGCCCCAAGGATGAAGGGCACTCCGAGATATTCCGCATATTTCGCATTGCCCACCAGATAGGCGATCAACATGAAAGCCAGCGATGCTATGATCACCGGCATGGTGGCAAGTCCGTCCAACCCGTCGGTCAGGTTCACAGCATTGCCAAATGCCACGATCACAAAAGCGCCAAAAATAATGTACCAATAACCGAGATCGACGACCGGTCCGTTGATGAAGGGGAAGTAGAGTTTTCCGCCCGTTTGGTGGACGATCAGGGCAACTGCGGCGCCGGCAATCAGGAACTCCAGCAACAGGCGTAATTTACCCGAAACCCCTGCAGTGCTGCGCTTTTTCACCTTGTCATAATCGTCCATGAAGCCAACCAAGCCAAAACCGAGCATCACCACGATGCACGCCCAGACATAGCTGTTCGAAAGGTCCATCCAGAGCAGCATCGAAATCGCGATCGACGTCAGGATCATCAGGCCACCCATGGTCGGCGTGCCGACCTTGGCGAGGTGCGTTTGCGGGCCATCCGAGCGGATGGGCTGCCCCTTGCCCTGGCGTACGCGCAGCATGTTGATGAAGCGCGGACCGATGATGAGGCCGATCACAAATGCCGTTCCCACAGCCGCACCCGACCGGAATGTCAGGTAACGAAACAGGTTCAGAAAACCCGCAAAGTCGAAATATTGCGCGAGCCAGTAAAACATCAATCCCCTCCGCCGAGTAAAGCCTCGACCACCGCGGACAGGCCCACGGAATTCGACCCTTTGATCAGTATCGCGTCACCGCCGCGCACTTCGCTGCGAAGCCGCTGGGACGCTTCGGCAACTGAGGCGCAATGCGCGAATTTGTCGGCCCATGCAATGTCAGCAGACAACGCTTCGGCGAGCGGAGCCATCTCTTCACCGACAAGCAGCAACCAGTCGACCTGCGCCGACTCTATTGGCTCGCGAAGCGCGGTATGGAACTTGGCCGACTGCTCGCCCAATTCCTTCATCGCACCCAAGACAGCGATCCGCCGGTCCGCCGTCGCATTGCCGAGCCCTGCCAACGTCGCCGTCATGGAGGCGGGATTGGCGTTATAGCTTTCATCGATCAACAGAGCTTCGCCGCCCGACACAGCAATCCGGTGCCGCGCACCTCGCCCTTTCAGCCCGCCCATATCGGCAAGCGCCAGCCCTGCGACCGCCAGATCGGCCCCGACCGCCTGCACAGCAGCCAGTACGGCGAGCGAATTCGCCACCCAATGATCGCCGGGCTGCGACAGTTCATACTGCAGCATCGCACCGGGCAGTTTGGCCGTGATCAGGCTGCCGCCATTGGCGATCGCGAGATGGTCGATACAGCGCACATCGGCGCTTTCCGAAAAACCGAAGCTGACGATCCGAGAGGCAAATTTTTCGGCATGCCCGCGTAAACGAGCATAATGCGGGCTGTCTGCGGGAATGATTGCCACACCGCCCGGTTCAAGGCCTTCGAAAATCTCCGCCTTGGCGTCAGCGATACGATCTTCGCTGCCAAAATGTTCGATATGTGCCGGGGCGATGGTCGTAACGATGGCAACATTCGGGCGAACAAATTGCGTCAGCGCGGCCAATTCGCCCGTGTGATTCATGCCCATTTCAAACACGCCAAATTCTGTCTCGCGCGGCATACGCGACAGGCTGAGCGGGACGCCCACATGGTTGTTATAGCTTTTGACCGAACGGTGCACCCTCCCTGGCGCAAAACGATCGAGCGCCGCAAACAGCGCCTCTTTGGTTCCAGTCTTCCCTGCGGAGCCCGTTACGCCGATGATTTTAGCATCGACGCGCTGGCGTGATGCAACACCAAGCTGTTCAAGCGCGCCCATGGTATCGGGCACGAGGATGTGCGGGCCGTCGACAGGTGCGCTGACAACAGCGCCGCTTGCGCCACTGGCAAAGGCCTGTGCGACGAAACGATGACCATCAGCCTGCTCACCCTTCATCGCAAAGAACAGATCGCCCGGGCCGATTTCGCGCGAGTCAAAGGCAACGCCATTGCACTCGAAATCTGTGCTGGCCGAACCACCCATAGCGGCGACAATTTCTGCTGATGTCCAGAGCGGGCTCATGCTGCGCACTCGCGCGCCACTTCGACATCGTCGAACGGATAAACCTTGTCGCCAATGGTTTGGCCCAGCTCGTGTCCCTTGCCAGCGATCATCACAATATCTTCGGCGGCTGCAAGACTTATGGCTTTCGCAATCGCCTCGCGGCGGTCACCGATATTTAGCGCGGAGGGCGCTCCGGCTATGACTTGCTCGCGAATGGTGGCAGGTTCTTCGGTGCGCGGATTGTCGTCTGTGACGATACTGATATCAGCATCGCGCGCGGCGATTTCGCCCATCAATGGACGTTTACCGGCATCGCGATCACCGCCCGCACCAAAAACAAGGATCAACTTGCCCTTGGTGTGCGGGCGCAGCGCAGCAATGGCCGCTTCCAGACCGTCTGGGGTATGGGCATAATCGACATAGACCGGCGCGCCACTGCGGCTGATCGCTGCCCGTTCGAGCCGCCCCCGCACCGGCTGCAGCCGCGCCAGATTGGCGATCACATCTTCGGCATCGCACCCGCTTGCAATGGCAACGCCCGCCGAAACCAGCGCGTTTGCCGCCTGATAGGCTCCGATCAGCGGCAATTTGACCTTGGCGATCTCTCCCTGCACCGAAATTTCGAGCGTCTGGCCTAGCTGGGTTGGCTCGCGCGAAATCAGCTTGATGCCCTGTCCTTGCGTGCCGACAGTTATCAACCGCAACGGCCTTTCCTTGGCCCGGGCTATGGCCTTTTCCGACCACTCATCGTCAGCCCAGATCACCGCCGTAGCATTATCGCTTGCCACTTCATCGAACAGCCGCATCTTGGCTTGGAAATAGCTATCCATAGTTCCATGATAATCGAGATGATCGCGGCTCAGATTGGTGAAAGCGACCACTGACACTGGAACACCTGCGATACGATATTGATCAAGACCGTGGCTCGACGCCTCAAAAATCGCATGCGTCACGCCTTCACGTTCCAGCCCGGCCATGTTCGACAGAAAGGTTGCAATATCAGGCGTGGTCAAGCCGGTGCGCACCTGCTCGTCAGCGGTTGTGATACCCAAAGTGCCGATTGATGCCGCGCTGTGCCCGTTCATCCGCCATAACTGGCGCGTCAATTCTGCTGTCGAGGTCTTGCCATTGGTTCCCGTGACCGCCGCGACATGTGCTGGAAAGGGCGCGAAGAAGCGAGCTGCAATCATCGCAAAGGCCTGACGTGGATTGGCGTCGGCGATGTGGATTGCACCGTCGACGCGTGCCTCTGGGCGTGCGACTACAGCAATGGCACCTGCCTCTATCGCCGCCGGAATGAAATCTTCGCCATTGGCGGCTGAACCCTGAAATGCGCCAAATATTGTGCCCGGCGCGACCTTTCTGTTATCGATGGCAAAACCGGTTACGCGCGTCGAGCCGGCATCACCAGCCAGCTCGCCAATCAAACTGTCGAGGCGCATCAGGTGCTCCCTTTGGGAGACCAAAGGAGCGGCATCAGTTCGGATACGTCGACATCGCGGTGGGTATCGGGAATGATCCCGAGTTGCGGACCGATCCGTTCTACCGTGCGCTTGACAATCGGCGCGGCGGTGAAGCCAGCGGTGCGCTGGAAAGAGGTTTCGGTCGAGCCTTTGGGTTCGTCTACCATAGCGATGATGATATAACGCGGATTATCCATCGGGAAAGCCGCCGCGAAGGTCGAGACGACAAGATTCCGTGCATAACCTCCCGCATTTGGCTTTTCAGCCGACCCTGTTTTGCCGCCAACGCGATATCCGGGGGCATCTGCCTTCTTGCCTGTGCCATCGACAACGATCATGCGCAGCAATTGACGCATGCGCGCGCTGGTCGCGGCGCTGAATACGCGGCGGCTAACGGGCTTTTGCCCTGGCTTGAATTTCTTGAGTGTCGCCGGGTGCCACATGCCGCCATTCACCATCGCGCCGTAGGCCGAAGCGAGGTGGAGCGGCGTCACCGACATGCCGTGGCCATAGCCGACCGTCATCGTGGTCAGCCGCCCCCAATTGGCGGGCCATAACGGGCGCGATCGCTCTGCAAGTTCGATCGACGGCCGCCGGTCAAACTCCAGATTGCGCGCCATCTGCTCCATTTTTAACTGACCCAGATTGTCGGCAATCCGCGCTGTCACGATGTTTGAGCTATGGATCAGCGTTTCGGGAACGTTGAGCCAGCGGCCCGATGGATGGCTGTCACGAATTTTAAAGCCTCCGATCGCCAGCGGCGCGGTAGCATCATAGCGAAGCGACAGATCGCGGACCGTACCTGCATCCAGCGCCGCCGCGACCGTCAGCGGCTTGAACGTGGAACCCAGTTCGAAAACCCGATTGGTGACGAAGTTGGTCTGGCGGCTGATCGGATAACGGCCATCGATGATGATCTCGCCATTATCGGGGATGTTAGCGAAAACGGGGCGGTTCGGGTTGAAGGAGGGCAGACTGGCCATTGCGAGCACTTCGCCGGTATGCGAATCCAGAATCACGCCTGCCGCACCTTTGGCATTCGTCGTCTCCATGCCTCTCGCGAGTTCGAGTTCGAGAGCAGCCTGCACCCGGACATCGATCGACAGTTCAACCGGTTTGCCGCGAGTTTCGGGCGCTCGCAGATGCTTGTCCATCACTCGCTCCATCCCGAGCGCACCCTTTCCGTCGCGGCTAACGAAACCGAGAATATGCGCGCCGAGTTCATGTTGCGGGTACAAACGCGTGCTTTCGCGCGGAAATTCGATGGCGATTTCGCCCAGATTGTGCACCGCCCGAACCTCTTCGGGCAAGGCGCGCTTGCGCAGATATCCGGGTGCCTTGTCGGTTAGCTTCGCGTAAAATTCAGCCTCGGGTGTATCGGGAAATATACGCGCCAGACCGGCCGCCAGTTCTTTGGGATCGTTTACCAGATCGGCTGGCTTGACCCAGATGGCATAGCCCTGAATTGTCCGCGCCAGCGGTGCGCCATTGCGATCGACGATATCCCCGCGTTCGGGCACAAATTCGCCCGGCGTGGCGCCGAATGCGCGGCTGCCTTCAAACAGCGCCAGCGTCGCCAAACGACCGACAATCAGCAACAGGAAAATCGCAAACAGCCCGACCAATACAAGCAACCGCCAGAAAGCAATGGCAGCATGAACCCTCGTCGCATTGATGGCATGGCGGCTGTGCGGCCGGACGACGAAAGTGGTCATTGCCGCTTACGCTCCTTTTCCGACTTGGTCTGGATTTCGTGCATCAGGCTATCGGACAGCAGCTTGTCGTCCATCCTTGCGAGCCGCTCGGTGCGCGTTGCAGGCTCGGCGGACTTCACCTTGTTATCCTTAGGCCTTTCGACCGCCTGTCGCGTCTCTGCAACCGGCGCGTCCTTTTCATCGGAGGCCACCGAGCGAATGGCCGCACTGGCATCTGCAAGGATCGAAGAGGCAGCCGCTCCGCCACCGCCAATGTCGCCTGCGGGCATATCAACCGCAACCAGAACCGGCTTTACCAGCGGCTCCGATCCGCTCAGGCTGGCAAGACCGCGTTCACCATCGATAAACTGGTCGGCGCGCGGCGGCTCATAGCCATAGAGCAGCTGGTTCCACTCTTCGAGTTGTGCGACGCTGGCACGCGTGCGGATTTCTGCCTGCAGGAAATTGATTTCCTGCTTCGTTTCCAGAATGTCCTGGTCGATGCGTGACAAGTCGCTGTGCAGCGCGGCTACGTTGAGCGACAACGGATAGAGCAGTACTGCAACCATGAACACCAGCGCTAGCCAGCCGATATTTTTGAGGCGCTTCATCGCTAGAGTCATGCCGCCAACTCCTGCTGTGACCATGCAGGAGCATCGGTACGGATGGCCGAACGCAAGGTTGACGAACGGGCACGCGGGTTATTCTCAATCTCGCGTGCACCCGGACGAACCGCCTTAGCGGGCTTTTCAAAGGTGGCGATGCGGCTCGCCTTGACGATCGGCATGTGCCGCGAGCCGGCAGCCATCGATCCGCTGCGTTCGCGCAAGAATTGCTTGACGATACGGTCCTCGAGGCTGTGGAAACTAACGACGGCAAGCCGGCCGCCCGGCTTCAATATGCGTTCGGCAGCTTCCAGACCGGCATTCAATTCATCCAGCTCGCGGTTGATATGGATGCGCAGTGCCTGAAAGGTCCGCGTTGCGGGGTCCTTGGGGGCACCCGCGCGGTGGCCAAGCGCCTTGCGCACTACATCGGCCAGCTTGGTGGTGGTATCGATGGGGCGCGCAGCAACGATCGCGCGCGCGATGCGACGCGATTTGGGTTCTTCGCCATAAAGGTAGATGACATTGGCAATGTCCGCCTCTTCGGCGGTGTTGACGAAATCGGCAGCGCTCTCGCCAGACTGGCTCATCCGCATGTCGAGTGGCCCCGCCTTCTGGAAGGAAAAACCACGTTCGGCCTGATCAATCTGCATCGAGGAGACGCCGATATCGAGCACAACGGCATCAACCTGTTGCACGCCGCATTCGGCAAGCCTCTTGTCCATTTCTGAAAAGCAGGCGGAGTGGAAGTGCAAGGCACCGCCACTCCGCTCTGCAAGGTCAGCACCCGCTGCGGCAGCATCGGGATCGCGATCAAATGCATGAACGCGCGCACCCGCAGCCAGGATAGCCCGGCTGTAACCGCCAGCACCAAAGGTGCCATCCACGACATCTGAACCAGGGGTGATGGCCAGAGCGTGAATTACTTCATCCAGAAGGACTGGAATATGGGAGGAAGACTGCGTCACTTGCCGCGCCTTCCATGTTCGCCCAGCCAATATTCCAGCTCTTCGCGAACATGTGCAAAGGCGGGCGGGGCGGAATCGAGGAACACATCCGGGTTCCACAACATGAAATGCGTGGTCGCGCCGAAGAAGAAGGCTTTCTCGCCCAGCTTGCCGAAATGACGAAGCATGGGTTGCAGAACGAAGCGGCCGCTATTTTCGAACGCGGTTTCAAAGATGGAGGAAGCAACTACGCCCGCGCTCTCGCGGTCAAATTCGCCACCGCGCTGGACAGCAGCCTGCCATTGCGCCTCGATATCGGCGCGCAGCTTCTGCCGTTCGGCACGGCCGTAACCGATCAGGCAGGGAAGATTGGGGTGGCGCGAGATGCAGACAATATTCTCGCCAGAAGATTCCGCAACCGTGTCGCGCAGTTCAGCAGGTATGGTGACGCGCCCTTTGGCATCGATCGTCGATAGTCCGGAACCGGCATAGACAACAAATGCGGACACAGCCCAGAATTACCCCTTCCCTTCGGGCGCAATCCCTCATCCGCTAAAGCGCAACGCCCTCGCGTCGACGTTCTCTTGAACGCAACAAATTGGATTTCACCCCGATACAGACAGTCCATATCAAGGGAATTCGTGGGTGAAAAGAGGGATTCTATGGGAAAGAATCGCAAAACTACGTTATCTAATTGTATTTATTGTTTATTTTTCTTTTCCGCAGCTCGCGCATGCCAAAACAAAGCCTATCCTCTCACCATTGGCACAGAACATCATGCCATTGTTTTTGAACGTATTTTTTACATCCCGCATCTTCAGCTCCAGATTTAATCCAGGATTTCCCCACGCTGTCCCACAGCCCGTTGACCCTGTTCGAGTCGCGTCAAAAGCCGTTCCACCCATGCGATATTTTCCGAATTGTCGGTGCCGGGAAGCGCGGATTGCCAAAGGCTGACATGCAGCAGATCCGCGTCAGCAACGAGGATCACCTGCCCCTTTCCCGGTCGGCACTCGGCAATCAACGGCGTTTTGCCAATCCGGCAGACCCGATCGCTGGTTGCCAGCGACTGCCATTGTCCCGCAGATATAACCTGCACGCCATGCGTCCCGATTTGGACATCGGACTCGGCGGACTCGGTTTCCGCCTCCATCGGCAGCACCAGCTCGATCCCCCAATGGGCGAATAGCGGCGAATGCATCGAGGTGAAGAGCGGCCGGGCCGGATCGCCGATCGGCAAGTCGCTTGGCCATTGCAGGGCGGGGTCGGCGAAAAAAAGCAGGCGGCCGCCCGCACGCACCCATTGATCGAGCCGGACAAGTTCCTCGGGCGAGAAAGGCCGCGGCTGCACCAGCAAGGCAACCTTGGCGCGTGAAGCCTGCAACTGGGCCACATTGTCCACAGCGCTGATTTTATGTGTTTCCGATAGGCGCTGATAAAGCGCATCGGGCTCGGCTTCCCCTTTTGCAAGCGCACCGAACTCCGCCTCGCCCCATCGCAGATCGATACTGGACATAAGCACCAGCGGTTCGTTCTTACTGTCTGTTGATTGGCGCCCTTGCCATACCCATAAGCCCACCACCCCCGAAAGCAGGGCAAACAGCAGCAACGCCCAAAGGCGACGGTTGCGCGCAATCATCGATTTAATTCGTGACAGTCTGATTGGTCTTGGGCTCTGTTTCCGTACCGACCGACGGCGTCACTCCCAGTTCAGCCAGCGGCTCATCCTTGGGCTGCGGCTCTGCTTGTTGACCAGTAGCAGTCGACGCAGGCGCTGTATTCAGGCCATCATCTGCGCGATCGAGGATCATATTTGCAATCGAAACGAACAGCAAAACGGTCAGCAAACCCAAAAGGCCTACCTGAATGCGCTGAACAGCGGATTGTGCCGGACGTGCCATCTGGCGATTAAAGCCCAATCAATCGGCTTTGTCCAGTTGCCACGGCATCGGCGGCAATCCCTTGGCCTGCATCCATTCGGGATTGTAGAGTGTCGAAAGGTAGCGGAAGCCGGTGTCGCACAGGATCGTGGCGATCCGGTGCCCCGGTCCGAGCTGCTTGGCCAATTCTATTGCCCCGGCGACATTGATGCCGGAAGAGAGGCCCAGGCACAGCCCTTCTTCAGCCAAAAGGCGGCGAACCCAGACGAGGCCTTCTTCGTCCGAAATGCGGAACTGGGTGTCGATGGGTGCACCATCAAGATTGGCGGTGATGCGCCCCTGCCCGATGCCTTCAGCCACCGAATTACCCTCGGCCCGCAATTCGCCGTGGGCATAATAATTATAGAGTGCCGCGCCATGCGGATCGCTGAGCGCGATCGTGA
Organism: Sphingorhabdus sp.; assembly: GCA_017987825.1. GTDB lineage: Bacteria > Pseudomonadota > Alphaproteobacteria > Sphingomonadales > Sphingomonadaceae > Sphingorhabdus_B. The sequence goes on from JAGNSY010000002.1 coordinate 47,272, forward strand.
CATTTTCGTTCTTGGCTTTGAGGCCGAGCCCAACCCCCGCAATCGTGCCGCCAGTGCCGGCCGCACAGGTAAAGCCATCGACCCGACTGTCCATCTGTTCCCAGATCTCCTCAGCCGTCGTTTCGATATGCGCGCGGCGGTTGGCGATATTGTCGAACTGGTTGGCCCAGATCGCATTATCGGTTTCCTCTGCAATGCGGCGTGAAGTGTGCACGAAATGGCCGGGATTGGAAAAAGGTGCTGCAGGCACTAGCACCAGCTGGGCTCCGAGCGCGCGGAGCGTGTCCTTTTTCTCTTGGCTCTGCGTTTCGGGCATGACGATGATCGTTTTGTACCCCAGTGCATTGCCCACCAGCGCCAAGCCGATGCCGGTATTACCAGCCGTGCCTTCGACGATCGTTCCGCCCGGTTTCAATATCCCCTGCTCTTCTGCATCGCGCACGATGAATAGCGCGGCGCGATCTTTTACCGAGGCACCCGGATTGGCAAATTCGCATTTGCCGTAAATCTCGCAGCCGGTTTCCGCGCTTGGCCCCTTGAGCAGGACGAGCGGGGTGTTGCCGATAAGGTCCAATGTCGATGGCATAGTTTTCATGGAACCACAGGTAGTTTCGGATGCAACAAGACGCAAGCGATGGCGGCTTGCGCCTTTGAAAGCTGGGCTTTGCAGAAAGGAAGCAGTTCGTCGCAGTTCAAACGCTATTTGTCGAAACCACCCGAATGAGTATTGTTATACTATATCATTTGATCTAGCAGGCGGCAAACAAGACCATAGGGAATGATATGAAAACGCTTCTCCGCCAAAGCGCGGCTGCCTCGATACTTGCATGCGCACTGATTACCTCCCCTTCATTCGCGCAGGAGCAATCGGATACAGATGCCAACGACGATGATTTTCACCGCACTGGCGAAATCGTGGTCACTGCCCCCTATTTCGAGCGACTCGATTTGCTCGCCGGCACGTCTGCAATTTCAGGCGAAGATTTGGCGCAGCAATCCCGAGGACAGATTGGTGATACGCTGCTGTCGCTCCCAGGTGTGTCGGCAACCAGCTTCACACCCGGATCGTCGCGCCCGGTATTGCGCGGCTTTCAGGGCAATCGCGTTGCTGTCTTGACCGATGGCATCGGCAATATCGACGCCTCAAACACCTCTGCCGACCATGCTGTAACGATCGAATCGCTGACGACCGAGCGGATCGAGGTGTTGCGCGGCCCGGCAGTGCTGCTGTTTGGCGGACAGGCTGTAGGCGGTGCGGTCAATGCCATAGACAAACGCATACCCCGCGCGGTGCCGGAAGAGGCTGTGCATGTTGACGCGCTTGCGGGTTATGGCAGCGCAGCAGACGAATGGTCGGGCGGCGCGTCGATCGATGTTCCGCTTGCTGATCGTTTCGTAATCCACGCCGACGGCAGCTATCGCAAGAGCGATGACCTGCGCATAGGCGGCTTCCAGCTATCACCCGACTTACGCGCTGAAGTCCTCGATCTGGCTGACGAAGAGGAAAGCGACGGCCATCTCGATACAGCCGAAGAGCTGCGCGCTGCAGTTGCCAATCGCGGGCGCGTCCCCAACAGCGCCGTCGAAACCTGGACGGCAGGTCTTGGCACTGCGTTTATCGATGCGGGCGGTAATCTTGGCGTTTCGTTCAGCATCTACGACACCAAATATGGCATCCCGGGTCGCCCCGGCGTTGGTCACCACCATGAGGAAGTCGTCAGCACCGGCGAGCAAGTTTCGATGGCCGAAGGCGATGAGGCAGCCGTGACCATCGGCCTGCGCCAGTACCGCGCCGACCTGCGCGGTGAAGTTGAAACCGGCGGTGGCTTCCTAGAAAAACTGACCTTCCGCGCGGGCTATGCCGATTACCAGCACACCGAATTCGAAGGCGCAGACGTCGGCACCATTTTCAAAAGCCAGGGCTTTGAAGGGCGCGCCGAAGCAGCGCAAGCGAACCGCAACGGCTGGCGCGGCGCGAGCGGCATTCAATATATGTCTCGCGATTTTGAAGCGATTGGCGCCGAGGCCTTTGTTCCGCCTAATCGTACGCGCCAATTGGGCCTGTTCACGCTGCAGGAATTCGATCTGGGCGGCGTGCATCTCGAAGCTGCGCTGCGTTATGATCGCGTCAATCAGGAAGCACAGACACTTGGCATAACGCGCAACTATAACACTATGTCCGCCGCATTCGGCGCCGCCTATCTGTTTGGCGACCTGAAGGTCGGGATCAACGCTTCTCGCACCGGTCGCGCGCCTTCAGTTGAGGAACTATTCTCGGACGGCCCCCATGTCGCGACGCAGGCCTATGAAATTGGCGATCCGACGCTTCGCAGCGAAAAGGCTTGGAATGCCGAAATCTATGCGCGCTATGACAGCAGCAATGTCGACGCGACCCTGACGGCCTATTCCAATTGGTTCGATGGCTTCATCTATGAAGATGCGACGGGAGCGGAACAGGACGACCTGCCCGTCTTCCAATATTTCCAGAGCGATGCCCGCTTCTGGGGCTTTGAGGCCGATTTTTCGGCGCGACTGGGACATGTCGGCGGGTTTGATGTCGTTATAGATGGTGTCGCCGATTACACCCGTGCGTCGATTTCAAACGGGGGCGGCCCTGTGCCGCGTATCCCGCCGTTCCGCCTGCTGGGCGGTTTGGAATTGCAAAGCGGACATGTCGACCTTCGCGGTGAAGTCGAATGGTCCGCCGACCAGCGACGCAATGCTGCGTTCGAAACCGAAACGTCGGGTTTCACGCTGGTGAATGCGTCAGCAAGCTGGCGGCCATTCGGGCGCGACCGCAACATCGCGCTGATCGCGTCGGCGAACAATCTGTTCGACGTCACAGCGCGCCGTGCCGCATCCTTCACAAAGGATTATGTGCCTTTGGGTGGGCGGGACTTCCGTCTAACGGCACGATTCAGCTTCTGATTGCAGTTTGACTCATCGGACGTTCAGCTTAGACTTTCCAATGTCGGCTGAACGCCACTTTTGAGGAAATATTTATGCGCAAACTGATCGCAACATCGTTGATTGCAGCAACATTGCTTTTGTCAGCCTGCAACACGGTAAAAGGCCTCGGCGAGGATATCGAGTCGGTCGGCGAAGCTGGCGACCGTGCAATCTAAGCGGCGCTAAACCGCCTCGGCTCCCTGCTCTACCTCAGCTTCCGAGTTTTCCCGGCGGCGCTGGGTGAACCAGATGGCGACAAGCGCCAGTTCGTAGAGCAAGCAAAGCGGCACGGCCAGGAGCAGCTGTGAAACAACGTCAGGCGGCGTCAGCACGGCTGCAACAGCAAACGCACCAACAATGGCATAGCGCCGACCGGCTTTGAGCTGGTCGCGCGTTACAATCCCTGCCCGCTCCAGCAGCATCAGCAGAACCGGCAACTGGAATGCGACGCCAAAGCCAAAAATGAAGGTAGTCGCAAAGCTCAGATAATTGCCCACGCCAGGCAGCGCTTCCTGTGTAATACCGCCAACCTCGCCTTCAAATCCGAGGAGGAATTTAAGCGCAACCGGCATCGCGCCGAAATAGGCCAGACTCGCACCGAGACCGAACAGGATCGGCGTCATCATCAAAAACGGCAGGAATGCCTTTTTCTCATTTTTATACAGCCCGGGTGCGACAAAGCGCCAGATTTGCGTCGCCAATACCGGAAAGCTGACCATCATCGCTGCAAACAAGCCAACCTTCACCTGCACGAAAAAGGCTTCAAAAATATCGATATAGACCAGCTTGTCCTGCCCGACATTTTTGAGCGGCTGCACCAGCCAACCGTAAATCGGTTCAGCGAAGTAAAAGCAGACGCCGAATGAAATCGCGAGGGCCAGCACGCACCAGAGCAAGCGGTTGCGCAGTTCGATCAAATGATCGAGGAGCGGCATCTTGCTTTCGTCGATATCCTTCACGGCTGCGCCCCGGTCTTGGGTGCCGCGGGCTTGGCAGATTTCGCCTCAACGTCGGGCGGTGGCAGCGAATCATATTCTCTTACCGGCGGATGTTCGCGCATGATGCGCTCATTTTCGGCCGCCCACTTCTTTTCCAGATCGTCGAGTTCCGACTGGCGCACCATTTCATCGATACCGCTGCGGAAATGCGATGCCATCCGCCGCGCTTTTCCGACCCATTGGCCAACATAGCGCAACACGCGCGGCAAATCCTTCGGCCCGATCACCAGCAAGGCGACCAACGCGACCAAAAGCAATTCGCCGGATGCGATATCGAACATACGGGTTCAGCCCGAAATCAGAGGATCAATTTGTCTTGTCGGCCTGCTTCTCGGCTTCGACCGTAGCCCCGGGTGCCGCGTCGATACGCGGGGCTGGCTTGGCATCATCGTCTTCGGCCATGCCTTTTTTGAAACTTTTGATGCCCTTGGCGACATCGCCCATCATGTCCGAAAAGCGGCCCTTGCCGAACAGCAGCAGGATGATGATGCCGACGACCAGCCAATGCCAGATGCTGAAACTACCCATTTTCCAAACTCCTCGTGCGGGGTTTCCCCCAATCGCTGCGCCGATAGCAGCTATGTTGCTGACAGGATTTAGGCGCTTTCGTCACCAATTTCCAGTTCGACGTCGCCTCCTTCGGGCAGATCGCCGCTTTCGACCGCCGAAAGCCCTTGCAAGCCTTCCAATGCAAGATCGACCGGATCGAGCAAGCCTGCCGCTTTCAGATCGGCTAGCCCGGGCAAATCGCGACGCGTAGCAAGGCCGAAATGCGTCAAAAACTCTCCGGTTGTCGCGTAAATCAAAGGTCGCCCCGGCACCTCGCGGCGACCCGCCGGGCGCACCCATCCTGCCTCCATCAAGACATCCAATGTGCCTTTGGAAATCTGCACGCCGCGGATCGCCTCAATCTCGGCGCGGCTTACAGGTTCGTGATAGGCGATAATCGCCAGCGTCTCGACTGCAGCCCGGCTCAGCTTGCGGCTTTCCTCGCGCTCACGCCGCAGCAAGTGTGCGAGATCAGCCGCAGTCTGGAAATGCCAGGTCTTGCCGCGCTTGACGAGTTCTATGCCACGCCCCTGATAATGCTCTTCGAGCTTTGATAGCACGCTGAGAACATCGACTTCCTCACCGACATAAGCGCGGATCTGTTCAACCGACATCGGGGCATCGGATGCAAAAAGCGTGGCTTCAACCGCTCGCACTGCCGGATCATGTTCAATCATCATATCCCTGCCCCCGCGCTCCGTTTCACCATCAACGGTGCAAAACTTGTTTCCTGCTGCAATTCCACTCTGCCTTGCTTTGCCAGTTCAAGCATCGCGAGGAAACTGGAGGCCAGCGCCGAGCGACGCAGCGCCGGGCTGGCATCCGGTGGAAGAAATGCCTCCAACTGCGTCCAGTCAAGCGCATGGCCAAGCATCGCCGAAACCCGTTCCAGCGCCTCCTCCAATGTCATCACAGCGCGGCGTTTGACCACGTGCATCACGGGCGCGTTGCGCGCTTGCACTTGGCCATAAGCCGACAGCAGTTCGAAGAAATCGCAGTCCCACGCGGTGGTGCGCACCACTCGCAAGCCTTCGGGTGCACCACGCAGGAAAATATCGCGCCCGATCCGGTCGCGCGCCATCAGCCGCGCCCCGCTTTCGCGCATCGCATTGAGCCGTTCGAGCCGCAATTGGAGCCGCAACGCCAGTTCTTCAGGCGACGGGTCTATCTCGGGGTCCTTCGGAAGGAGCAACGCCGATTTGAGATACGCCAGCCAGGCCGCCATCACCAGATAGTCAGCCGCAAGTTCCAGCTTCAAGGCACGGGCATTCTCGATAAAGCCCAGATATTGCTCGACCAACTGGAGGATCGAAATCTGCCGCAAATCAACCTTTTGCGTGCGCGCGAGCGTGAGCAATAGATCAAGCGGGCCTTCCCAGCCATCGATGTCGATGGTCAGACGTTCGCTGTCGTCGGCGACCTCGAGCGGTGCGGTTTCGACCGCATCGAAATCAAGGTCGTCGTCTAGGCCCATGATGCACCAGTTTCTGCATGGGTCGCCTTTGAGTCCGCGAGATGCGCAGCCAGCCCGAGCAATTCATTGCGCTTCGCAAGCAGATGATCGAGCCGTTGCTGGTCAAATTTGACCGAGGGAAGCGCCGCCTTCGCTGCCTCCACTCTTCGCAGAGCGTCTTTGGAAATGTCCGGTAACCTGTTTGCGATGGCCACCATCTCGTCAAATCGGCCCCAACAATTGAGCGCCACATCGCAGCCCGCCGCGATGCAATCCACCGCATGAGTGGGCACATCGCCTTTCAGCGCCTTCATTTCGAGGTCATCGCTCATCAGCAGGCCGTCAAATCCGATTTCGCCTCGGATGATGTCGTGAATCACCGTTGGCGACATGGTTGCACAGCGCTCGCTGTCCCATGCATCATAAACCAGATGCGCCGTCATCCCCATCGTCGCGTTATTGAGCGCGCGAAAGGGCGCGATATCCTGTTCAAGTTCTTCGCGCGTTGCATCGACATGCGGTAGTTCAAAATGGCTGTCGACTACGGCGCGACCATGCCCTGGCATATGCTTGATCACGCCTGCCACGCCGCCTTTGTGCAAGCCATCGAGCACGGCCCGCCCCAGTGCAGCAACGCGCATCGGGTCAGATCCCATCGCCCGGTCACCAATTGCGGGCGTCGTATCGGGCACGCGCACATCGAGGACAGGCAGGTAATTGACGGTAATCCCGACCTCATTCAGCACCAATCCCAGCGCTTCAGCATTGACCCGCACGGCCTCGATCGCTGTCATGGCCGATATGTCGTACAGCGCATCAAAGGCGGAGCCGGGCGGGAAATCTGGCCACACCGGCGGCTGCATCCGCATTACCCGTCCGCCTTCCTGATCGACGAAAATCAGCACATCATCGCAGCCATGCAGCGAACGCAGCGAGTCCGTCAGCGCTCGCACCTGCCCCCGATCGCGGATATTTCGCCGGAAAAATGTGTATCCCACAGGATCAACTTCAGCGAACAGCGCGCGTTCATCGCTGGTCAGTT
>JAGNSY010000185.1 GCA_017987825.1 Sphingorhabdus sp.
GCCTTGTTGGCTTCGAAGATCTTGAGGTTCGCCGCGTTGGAGCGGAGCGCCTTGTTGCGCGGCAACAGGAAGTTGCGGGCAAAGCCGTTCTTCACGGTGACAACGTCACCGATCTGGCCAAGCTTTTCGACGCGTTCGAGCAAAATGACTTCCATCGAATTCGCTCCTTATTTCACGAGGTAGGGCAGCAGGCCGACATGGCGTGCGCGCTTGATGGCCTGGGCGAGCTCACGCTGCTTCTTGGCGGAAACGGCAGTGATACGCGAAGGGACGATCTTGCCGCGTTCGGAGACGAATCCCTGAAGCAGGCGAACATCCTTGTAATCGATCTTCGGCGCATCCTTGGCGGCGAAGGGGCAGCTCTTGCGGCGGCGGAAAAACGGACGTGCCATGATTATTCATCTCCTCCGAACATGTCATCGCGACGCGGACGATCGTCCCGGTCACGGCGCGGGCGATCTTCGCGATCGCGCCGGTCTGACTTGCGCATCATCACCGACGGGCCGGCTTCGTGCGCATCGACCTTCACCGTCATGTAACGGATGATGTCTTCATTGATCTGGGTCTGGCGCTCAAGCTCGGCAACAACGGCACCGGGTGCGTCGAGTTCGAGCATCACATAATGCGCCTTGCGGTTCTTGGCGATCTTGTAGGCGAGCGAGCGCAGACCCCAGGTCTCCGTCTTCACGACCTTGCCGCCATTCTTTTCGATGATATCCGTGGCATTTGCTGCCAGCGCGTCCACCTGGGCCTGAGCCAGATCCTGACGCGCAAGGAATACGTGCTCATACAGAGCCATAAATCTTGCCTTTCTCTACCGATCGCTGACGCAGCACCATGCTTGCGCCCCTCCGGCCGTCTTCGATTCCCTGTGGGGAGGCGCGCCATTGGCGGAAAAGCAGGCAGATTGCAAGCTGTTCCATCGCCCCTGCGCAGGGGAGACGGCGGAACTTGTCAAACTTGTCATTCCCCTCCGGTAGAATGATACCCGCCACAGTCTGGCGTGCATCACCGCGTGCGGCAGGATTTTCGGGAAGGATGGCCGTGCACCTCATCGAACAGGATGAAGCAGACCGGAACCGAATAGGAAAGGCTTTTTTCACACGAAGACGCAAAGCCATCGTCGCCCCTGCGCAGGCAGGGGCCGCGCCGGGAGTCAGGTGCAAAAGCGTCAAACAGGCCCCTGCCTGCGCAGGGGCGACAGCATTTTTGAATACACCCAAACGCCGCGCCCCTTGCATCGCGCGGGTATTGCCGACATCTTCGCAAACGGAGCCGCCACGCACGGCTCGAATTTTGTACTTTTCAGATATTCGCGCGTGCGAGCTATCTGCACAATCGCGCGCGGATCGCAAATTGACTTTCCGCTGTCCAGCAAGGCACTCTAGCGGTGTTTGCAAGTTCGAGCGCCATCTCCCCCAAAAGTTCCGCGTCTTGAACAGCGCCAGAAATATCCCATTCCTCGCGAACTTCGTCGCGATTAGAGTTTCCCTCGCGAAGGATAGCGCCATTACTCATCATTGCGCCGTAATTGTCCTCAAAATCCTTTGGCCTGTCGATCAACGTGCCCCAAGAACCGCCGTGCAGGCCTGGAATACCTGCAAACAGGAATGGTAGCTGATCTCCACCCCCAAAATAGGCATTGATTGCTGTTGTTCCGCGGCCTTGTGCGGTCGCCAACCTTTGAACAACTTGGTCGAGGCTCGAATACCCTAGGCCATGCGTCGCGAAATCGCGCGTGCGTCCAAGTTCCCAAAACCAGTCGAGATTGATGACAGCTGCGATCTCGCCGTCAGGACACGGAGTGTGTGCAAGGAAATGCCGGGCGCCAAGAAAGCCGCGTTCCTCGCCCGTCGTAGCAACGAAAACAATCGTCCGCTTCGGGGGAGGAGCAATCGCCAGTTGGCGCGCGATTTCGATCAGCTGCGCGACACCGCCGGCGTCATCGACCGCACCGTTCCAGATGTTGTCTCCGGCCATCGAACGATCGATGCCATAGCCGTCCCAATGCGCGGTCATAACCACACATCCTTTGCCCCGACCAGGAATGCGCCCGACGACATTATGGCTATTGAACGTATGCTTGGTCGCTTTGAAATTGCCCGTAACACTGAGCTGAAGACGTTTGGGTCGAAATGCGGGCGATCGGGCCGCCAGCTGCAGGTCTGCGGCGCTGGTTTCGGCTGCCTCTGCAATGCGATCGAAAGCGGAACGCGAAAGCATTATCGACAGCGGAGGCGCCCAAGAGGGGCTATCTGCCGGTATCATGTAATTCTGCTGAAAATACTGACGCTTGTTTAAGAGTCGGCGATCGTCGACAACAATGACGATCCCTTTTGCACCTTTCACGAGCGCATTGTGCTGCTTCACCCAATCCCAGCGTTGATAGGTCCGCTTGGCTTTTCCGAGTGCCTCAGCTGCGTCTGCTCCGATCCTGACGCGCGCAGGGTCGAACATTTCATCCGGTTCGCCCGCTAGAACGACGACGACTTTGTTGTGGACGTCCAAGTTGGCATAATCGTCGCGTCCAAATTCCGGCGCGACAATTCCATAGCCTGCGAAAACAATCGGTGCCTTTTCGATCTTGAGGCCGTCGCTCAATATCTGGACGTTGAAGTCAGAATCCGGCGAGAGGGTCAGCTTTTTGCTCCTGCCGCCAATCGTAAGCGCACCGCTTGCAGATCGCTGCTCGACTGGCACACCCTGAAAGTATGTACCGGAAACTTGCGGTGCTAACGACGCTTTGCGGAACTCTTGCTCGATATAGCCGATCGCAAGGTCCTCGCCGGGTGTACCGGGCTCGCGACCCAAGTAATCATTTGAGGCGAGAATGCGAACGTGCCGAAGCAGCTCGTCCTGTGGAATGCTCACGGGGTGGGCTGGCGCGGCGGACGAAGCAGTGCGCGGATTAATGCCTTGACAAGAACCGAGAGCGAAGCAGCACAGAGTCACTAGCCACGAATACCGCATCAATCAGTTTCATTCCGATTATGTCGCCCTTATGATTATGATGCAAAGGTTCGATAAGAGCAATCTTAATGACACGTTTCCAGTCCAAATGTGCGGTCAGCGAGCAACCCCAAACCGGCCGTGCATGTCAATGATCTAGCAGACGGCTGACAGCGAGTCTGTTGCAATGTGGGATCACACGGATAAGGTCGACGAATGACACGCGCCTGCGCACGTGAAGCCGCCAATGTGGACATGCCGCTGTTCGACGCAGGCAAATCGCGCGATCCGTCGCTGGCGTGAGTTTCGGGACTGGCCTTGGTTTCGCGATAAGCGCGATTGGTGGAAAAGCAGGCAGTTTGCATGCTGTTCCGTCGCCCCTGCGCAGGCTGGGGCCCGTTTGAGGCTTTCGTGCTGACTCCTTGGGAGGCCCCTGCCTGCGCAGGGGCGACAGCATTTTTGAATACACCCAAACGCCGCGCCCCTTGCATCGCGCGGGTATTGCCGACATCTTCGCAAACGGAGCCGCCACGCACGGCTCCGGGGTGGAGCAAGCGATGGATGCCCCCATCTTCAGCTAGATCGAACTGACCGGGACCCTGACCACCCGATACCTCCGGCCAATCATCCTCCTCGATGATGGCACGGACTGGAGAGCGGTTGGCCTCCCGTGGAGCGCCCGGCGGTTTATCGGCCAAAGAGTCCATGCGGAGGGCATTCGCGTCGGATACCGCAGCATCGACGTCGTGAAGCTCAGAGGCATGATCGGCAATCGGGACTAGAGAGAATTGGGATGTCTGCTTGCGACCCCTGTGTGGACATTAGATTTTACGTGAGCAGCTGGCGGTACTTCGGTCGCCAACACTAGATTGGGGCCCCCGGACGAGCGCCGACAACCCAGCCGTGCCAAGCAATCCCGACGCTAGTGATTCCAGTTAGGATG
>JAGNSY010000186.1 GCA_017987825.1 Sphingorhabdus sp.
TCGGCGCACTTGCCCTTCTCATTCCTGCTCAGGCGATGGCGCTGCAATGCGCGCCCTTTGCGCGCGATGTTTCGGGTATCGAAATTTTCGGCAATGCGGGAACCTGGTGGGGTCAGGCGGCTGGAAAATATGAACGCGGCAATGAGCCAAAGGTTGGCGCTGTGATCGCATTCAAGCCGACCCGCTCGATGCCGATTGGCCATGTCGGCATGGTCAGCAAGATTGTTTCCGACCGCGAAGTGTTGATCGACCATGCGAACTGGTCAGTGATCAACGGCCGTCGCGGCCAGATCGAACGCGGTGCGCGGGTGATGGACGTATCGGCCGCAGGCGACTGGAGCGAAGTGCGCGTCTGGTATGCGCCGGTGAAGGGTCTCGGCACCTCCAGCTATCCGCTTTATGGTTTCATCTACAAAGCTGGCGCAAGCAACGAAGCTTGATCAGGCGTCCAGCGGCTTGGGCGCATCGTCGAGCGCCTTCCTACCCCATACTATCAGATAGAGCAAAGCAATCCCGATCAGGATAAAGGTCGCTGGCTCCCACCAGTTGAACAGCGCAACACCGATCGCTGGCGTGACGATGTAGGCTGAGCCGCTGAGCGATGCGATCTTGCCCGCCACATCACCTTGCTCGAATCTGCGAACCGCGAGGGAAGCTCCAGTTGTGAAGCCGGGACGGTACAAACCGAAACCCAGCGAGGCCAAAGCGAACCCGAGCGTGATGCCATAAAAATCATAGCTGATGCCGACCAATATGATGCCGAGCAGCGCAAGAAATGCACCCCACAGCACCGACGCGCGCGATCCGATCTGCAGGATCGGGATCAACCCCCATTGCGCGAGCAAGGTCGCCATTGCGCCAACGAACATCACCGAACCGGTGGCCTCGACCGTTTCCTTCGGCAAATCATGCAGCCCCAAACGGTCTCGGATCAGGAAGCCGACGACGCCGAGCATGATCGCCTGCGCATGCCCGCCGATCAGGCCTGCGACCAGCCAGTTGGCAAATCGCTCATCGCGCCAGGGCAGGCGCACTTCCTCTCGTGGCAGGGCGTTGTCCTCTTCGACGCCCTCCTCGACTTCGGGTTGGTTGACCGAGGCAGCGGAGGGGTAGGAGGTAACGATCCCGCGTGCGGCAAAGCGGGGTGTGTCATTGGGCAAACGGAGTTTGAGGGCGACGAGGACGAGCACGCCGAAACTCGCAAACACCACCAGCGGTCCGGCCAGCCCGAACGGTTCGAAGATCAGGAAATGGGCCAGCGCGGGGCCGATGACGGTGCCGAGTCCAAAGGAGGAGGCGAGCAGCGATAGCGCCTTGGCGCGCTCCTCGCGCTCGGTGCGTGCGGCGATATACGCTTGCACCGCAGGCGGTGCAGCCGACCCGAAACCGCCATATAGGCTTCGGAAAATGGCGAAGACGATGAAGGTCGCAGCGGGCCCGATAAAGCCTTCCAGCCCCAGCCACAGCACCAGCCCGCACAAACCCATCGACGCGATGAAGCCGATCACGCCCAGCGTCATCAACGCCTTGCGCCCGCGTCTGTCCGACAGCCGAGCCCATTTGGGCGCGGTCAGCACCCATAGTAGCGCGGACCAGCTGAACGCGAGGCTCACCCAGACGTCAGCAATGTCGAGCTTGCTGGCAATCGCGGGCAGGGCGGATTGCATCGCGGTGTTGCCTGCAGCGGCCACCAGCATCACCAGAAACAGGATCGTCACCCGATCGGCGGGAATGGCCGGGCTTTTGGGCATCAGGGCTTCACCCAATCATAGCTGCGCGTCACCGAGGCGACGTGCAGGTCGTACCAGCTGTACCAGCGGTCACGCCCCGCATCGCGGATCGCCTTGTGCTCTGGAAGGTCGCGCCACGCCTGGGCGGCGGCTTCGTCGGCCCAATAGCTGACGGTGATACCGACACGGTCGTCACCACGCGCTGAATTGATGCCGAGATAGCCGGGCTGCGCGCTTGCCAGCTCAACCATCGCATTGGCGGCAGTCGCATAGCCCGCATCATCCGCCAATGTCCGTTCGGCGATGAAGATGACCGCAACGGTCGCAGGCGGGTAGGTCGACATCATCCATCCATAGGATTGACTTTACGTGTCCGGCAACCCCGTGCTGGCACTTTATCGACTTTTTTGCTTTACCCGCTTGCATCAGGCGTCCGCATTTGCGAGTGCAGATGCCTACTGTATTACAGCCCTAAGGCGGATAGATGAACGACGGCGCGGTAGCACTCACTTCGAAGATCGAACGCATCAAGACATCGGTGCAAAGATTTTTCGGCCCCTGGGGGGTATTTTTCAAAGGCTTTTTGAAGCATCCGGTGATGGTCGGCTCGATCATCCCGTCCTCGCGCTGGACAGTGCAGAAGATGTTAGCGCCGGTGAAGTGGGATGAATGCAAGCTGTTCGTCGAATATGGCCCCGGCGTTGGCACCTTCTGCCAGCCGGTGCTCGACCGGTTGCGCCCGGATGCGACGCTTTTGGTGATCGATACCAACCCCGATTTCATCGAATTCCTGCGCAAGCATTTTCGTGACAGCCGCTTCATTGCGGTGAATGGCTCGGCCGCCGATGTGAATGACATCATCCGCGGCTTCGGCTTTGAACATGCCGACTATGTGCTGTCGGGCCTGCCTTTCTCGACTTTGCCCGGCGATCTCGGCCCCAAAATTGCCGAGGAAACCGGCAAGGCGATCCGCCCCGGTGGTGCCTTCCTTGTTTACCAGTTCCGCGCCCGCGCCCGCGATTTCATGGAGCCGCATTTCAAGCGCATCGATAACGGCTTCGAATTATGGAACATCCTGCCCTGTTATCTGTTCTGGGGTTGGAAGAGCTGAGGCTAACCGCCCGGCAGTCGTTTCTGCAGCATTTGGGTGATGCGCAGCGAAATGCGCCGTCCGATATTATAGTCGACGCTGTTCACCAGCAGATAGGCGAGCGACCAGCGCAGCCGGTTGAACCATGACAAACGATTACGATGGTGCTCCACTGTTTGCACCTTGCTATCCAACGCCAGTTCCCCTGCCAGCCCGCGCAGATACTCTGCCAGCTTTGCATCATCGATCCGTAGCATCAGTTCCTTGTTGATGAACAGGCTGCGAATATCGAGATTGGCCGAGCCGATATAGCAGGCATTGTCGATCACCAGCAGCTTGGTGTGCAGCAATTGCGGCTGATATTCGCAAATCTGCACCTCACGCTTGAGCAGATAGCCATAGAGGATACGCGCGGCACCAATGGTCGCGCCGTTGTCGGTGCGGCCCGCCAGCACCAGCCGGACTTCGCCGCCCTTGCGCGCCGCCGACGCCAATCGCCGCAGGATCGTCTGCGTGGGCGAAAAATAGGCAGCAACAATGTTGATCGTCCGCGCATTTTGCAGGTCGCGCTTGAGCGCCAGCGCCCAGGGCGAGATGCGGTTGGTGGGTCCGCCGACCAGCCACTGCAATGATCCGGTTCCCGGCTGCCAGGTGCGGATCAACCGCCGCAATGCGAGCAGCCGCACACCGCCATCCGCCGAAAGCCGGATCAGTTCTGAAATATAGGTGGATATACGAGCAACGTCTGGTCCCGATATGGTCAGGCCCAGATCCTCCCAACTATCATCGCCGCGTCGCCCGAAATATTGGTCGGTGATGTTGAAGCCACCGATCAGGGCATGTGTGTTGTCGATCACCAGCAACTTCTGATGGTTGCGGATCAGATAGGATAGCCGCCAGCGCGAGCTGAAAAAATGATAGCTTCCACCCGCTTCGGCGATCGGCTGGAAAAAAGCTGCAGGCACTTTTGCGGAACCAAAGCTGTCGACCAATACCTCGACTTTTACACCACGCAGCGCCGCCGCCGCCAATGCATC
>JAGNSY010000036.1 GCA_017987825.1 Sphingorhabdus sp.
GTGCAGAAGGCGGCTTTGAAGGCCGCGTCGTCAAAGGCACCGTAACCGCAATCGAAAACGACTTCGCGATGATCGACGTCGGCCTCAAGAGCGAAGGCCGCGTGGCCCTGCGCGAATTCTCGATGCCCGGCCAGAAAGCCGACCTCAATGTCGGTGACGAAGTCGAAGTCTATGTCGACCGCGTCGAAAATATGAACGGCGAAGCCGTGCTGTCGCGCGACCGCGCCCGCCGCGAAGCCGCATGGGACAAGCTGGAAGGCGAATTCGCCGCTGGCAACCGCGTCGAAGGTGTCATCTTTGGCCGCGTTAAGGGTGGCTTCACGGTCGACCTTGGTGGCGCCGTTGCGTTCCTTCCTGGTTCGCAGGTTGATGTTCGCCCCGTGCGCGACGTTGGCCCGCTGATGGATATCGCCCAGCCGTTCCAGATACTGAAGATGGACCGTCGCCGTGGCAACATCGTCGTCTCGCGTCGTGCGATCCTTGAAGAAACCCGCGCTGAACAGCGTTCGGGCCTGATCCTGAACCTCGCTGAGGGCCAGATCATCGAAGGCGTCGTCAAGAACATCACCGATTATGGTGCGTTCGTTGATCTGGGTGGCATCGATGGCCTGCTGCACGTCACCGACATCAGCTACAAGCGCATCAATCACCCGTCGGAAATGATCAATATCGGCGACACGGTGAAGGTGCAGATCGTTCGCATCAACCGCGATACGCAGCGCATCAGTCTCGGCATGAAGCAGCTGGAATCGGATCCCTGGGAAGGTGCCGTTGCGAAATATCCGGTGGGCGCTCGCCTGCATGGTGCCGTCACCAACATCACCGAATATGGCGCATTCATCGAACTCGAAGCCGGCATCGAAGGCCTGGTCCATGTTTCGGAAATGTCCTGGACCAAGAAAAACGTCCACCCGGGCAAGATCGTTTCGACCAGCCAGGAAGTCGACGTTGTTGTTCTCGATGTCGATCTGGAAAAGCGTCGCATCAGCCTTGGCCTCAAGCAAGCCCAAGCCAATCCCTGGGAAGCTTTTGCAGAGAAGCACCCGGTTGGCTCGACCGTCGAAGGCGAAGTCAAGAATGCGACCGAATTCGGTCTGTTCATCGGCCTCGATGGCGATGTCGACGGCATGGTCCACATGTCGGATATCGCATGGGGCATTTCGGGCGAAGACGCGCTGCACCTCCACCGCAAGGGTGAAATGGTCAAGGCGATCGTCCTCGATATCGACGCCGAAAAGGAACGCATCAGCCTGGGTATCAAGCAGCTCGAAAAGGGCGCACCGACCGCAGGTGGTGCAGTTTCGACGAGCGGCCTGAAAAAGGGTGCGACCGTCACCGTCACTGTTCTCGAAGTTCGCGATGGCGGCCTCGAAGTCCAGGCTGGCGAAGATGGTGCAACCGGCTTCATCAAGCGCGCCGATCTTGGCCGTGACCGTGACGAACAGCGTCCCGACCGCTTCCAGGTTGGCCAGAAGTTCGACGCCATGATCACCGGCTTCGACCGTTCGAAGAAGCCGAACTTCTCGATCAAGGCGCTGCAGCTTGCCGAAGAAAAGCAGGCTGTCGAGCAATATGGTTCGTCGGATTCGGGCGCATCGCTCGGCGACATTCTTGGCGAAGCCCTGAAGGGTGCCAAGAAGTAAGACTTAACAAAGGTTATAGAGAGGGGCTGTTCCGTTATGGAACGGCCCCTTTTTTGTTGCCTTCTCGATTTTACAAATCGTCATAATGCCATTGTAAGCGCGGCACTTTTCTGTCACCATCCGTGATGTTGAGGGGTGAAACCGAGTCTGCGGACCGGTTTGTTTTGGAGGCATGTGCCATGATCCGATCTGAACTGGTCAAAAAACTCGAAGCCGAAAATCCGGGCATGACCGGCGAAGAGGTTGAACGGATCGTCGATCTTTTCTTCAACCAGATCATCCAGCGCCTTTCCGAAGGTGGCCGTGTCGAAATTCGCGGCTTTGGCGCTTTCTCCACCCGATCGCGCAACCCGCGCAAAGGCCGCAACCCGCGCACCGGCGATGCGGTTGACGTTCCTGCCAAGCGCGTGCCCTATTTCAAGCCCGGCAAAGAAATCCGTGAGCGCCTGAATAAGTAACAATCGCAGTTTTCGATAACAGAAGTCTGGCATCGCGCCTTTTGCTGTGCCATGCGCCTTTTTGTGCGGACGTGGCGAAACCGGTAGACGCAACAGACTTAAAATCTGTCGCCCTTTGGGCGTGCGGGTTCAAGTCCCGCCGTCCGCACCAACCCCTTATTTGCGAATGCAGAGTTGCCCTCATGCGGGGCACCGCCTAGTCTTGCACGATGCGCTGGCTTGCCCCGTTCCTTGCCCTTTTCCTTTTCGCCTGCGGCGCAGAATATGGCGAAGAAAATGCAGGCAAAGGCGGCATCATCCGCGTGATGGAGGTCGATTCGCGTGGCCTTGATCCACAAGTCGTTTCTGACCTCGCCTCGACACGTGTAGCTGCAGACCTGTTCGAAGGGCTGACGCGTTTCGATGCGACCGGTGGGGCCGAGGCCGGACTGGCGGAGAGCTGGCAGACCAGCCCGGACGGTCGCATCTGGACATTCCGCTTGCGACCGGGCCTTCGCTTTTCCGATGGACATCCGCTGACCGCCAAAGTCTTCGACAGGGCGTTTCGCCGTATCCATGACGAGCAGGCCGGTTCACCCCATGGGGCCTTGTTCGGCGTGATCGAAGCCATAGAAGCCCCCGACGCGCAGACGGTCATCGTTCGGCTAAAAAACCCCTTTCCGCAATTGCCGGCACTACTCGCGCATCCTGCGATCGCGGCACTCCCGTTTCACCGTATCGACGCTGCGGGGGAAAAATGGGCAGCCGAACGCCCGCTGGTGACAAGCGGGGCGTATCGGCTGACCGAGTGGCGCCTCAGCCAGCAGCTCGTTCTGGACGCAAATCCGAACTGGCATGGCGGTGCGCCGAAAACGCCCCGCCTCATTTGGAAGCCGATGGACAATCTCAACTCGGCTATGCGCCTTGTCCTTTCGGGTGGCGCAGATATCGTCGGCGAATATACCCCGTCGCGGCATCACTGGCTGCTCCAGAAGCATCCCGCGATCGTCCGCAATTCGCCCTTCTTCGGCACTTATTATTTCGCCTTCAACACGCGCAAGCCCCCGTTCGACGATCCCCGCGTCCGCCGCGCTCTGTCGATGGCCATCGACCGGGACTGGATGGCAAAGGAAATGGTCGACGCAGGCAATATCCCGGCCTGGGGACTATTGCCGCCCGGGCTCGATAGCAGCGATAATTTCCGGCCCGACTGGGCACGGCTGCCTCGCAATGTGCGATTGCAGGCCGCGAAGGCGTTGCTCACAGAAGCAGGCTATGGCGCCAACCGGCCGTTGCGTTTTGAAATTCGCTTCAACAGTTCGACCGAGCATCGCCGCGCGGCCGTCGCGATGGCAACAATGTGGCGCGACCTTGGGGTAGAGGCGAAGCTGCTCAACAGCGAAGCCAGCCTGCATTTTGACAGCCTGAAACGCGCCGATTTCCAGCTTGCCCGCTCAGGCTGGATCGCCGATCTGCCCGCTCCCGAAAATTTCCTGTCGGTCCATTTGAGCGATACCGGGCCGCAAAATTATTCGGGCTATGCAAATCCCTCATATGACGCAGCCGTCGAGCGGGCGATGGCCGAACCGGATGCAAAGCGTCGTGCAGGGTTGATGCGTGAGGCGGAAAGGATATTGATGGCAGATATGCCGATCCTGCCGCTCTATTTCTACGCTTCGCGCTCGCTCGTGAGCCCCAAGGTTCGCGGTTGGCAGGACAATCCGGGCAATGTCCACCCCAGCCGCACGCTATGGAAAGCCCAATGAAGCGCGCGTTGACCCTTTTCGGTGCGCTGCTGACCTTGTCCGCCTGTTCGGGCGGGATCGACAACAACCGTCTGCGGGTCGATGTTGTAGAGGACAGCCCACGTGAAATCGCGGTCGGGCGCATGCCGCTCTCGCCAACGTCGGCCTATTTGCGCAACGCGACCGCACAGGGCCTAGTGGCATTCGATGCCGAGGGACGTGTCGTCCCTGCGCTCGCCTCTCGCTGGATCGTGACCGACGACGACCTTGGCTATATTTTCCGCCTGCAGAAAACCCACTGGAACAATGGACGCGAGGTTCGTTCGGATGAGGTGGCCGCCGCATTAAAGACACGCGTTGCCGAATTGCGCGGATCACGATTTGGTGACGAACTCGCCAAGATCGACAAGATCCTGCCGATGACCGGCAAGGTGGTAGAAATCCGGCTGAAGGCCCCGGTGCCAAATCTGCTGGAACTGCTGGCACAGCCCGAATTTGGCATGATCCACAAAGCCAATGGTTCGGGACCGATGGTGGCCGAGCGCATTTCAGGGAGCCTGCAGTTGCGCAACCGGATTGACGAAATCGATGGCTCGATTGCCTTTGATGAAAAGCGGGTGATCCTTGCCGCGCAAGCGCCTTCGCGCGCGCTCGCCCGCTTTGCGCTAGGGCAGAGCGATCTGGTTCTGAACGGGCGGTTCGAACATCTGCCTTTGCTGACCGCCACTGATGGCAATGAAGCCGGCACGCGGTTCGATGCAGTTCCGGGACTGTTTGGGCTTTTAGTGACGGGTGACGGTCCATTCTTGTCTAACTCCGCCAATCGCGAAGCTATAGCGATGGCAATCGACCGCCCGCGCCTCTTGACCTCTTTTGGCATCACCGACTGGCGCGAAACCCTCACCCTCGCCCCTGAAGCACTCACCAACCGCGAACAATTGCCACGGCCAAGCTGGGCCAACCAGAATGCGCAGCAGCGCAAGGCCAGTGCACGTTCGTCCATAGCAGCATGGGAAGCGGCAAATGGCGGCGTGCGTTCCTTGCGCATCGCCATGCCGCGCGGAACAGGCAGCCGTATCCTCTTCGCGCGCATCCGCAGCGACCTTGCAGCCATCGGCCTCGAGGTTGAACGCGTGACCTATGCCCAAGACGCCGATCTCGTCCTTGTCGATCGCGTCGCGGATATTTCCAGCCCGGGCTGGTATCTCGACCAGATGTCGTGCCGGGCAACGCCGGTCTGCAGCGCACAGGCCGACCGTCTGCTCGATGAAGCACGAGGGGCCCTGACACGTGAGGAGCGTATCCGCCTTTGGAGTGAGGCCGAGCGCGAATTGATAGCCACCCGCAACTTCATTCCGATCGCCAACCCGGTGCGCTGGTCGCTGGTGCGCGATGGCCTGCTGGGCTTTGCGCAGAACCCGCGTGGCTGGCATCCCTTGCAATATCTGGGTCGAGAACCGACATAAGCGAAAGAAGGAGGCGCTATGCCCATTTCGCAGGACCAGTTAGACCAGCTTGCCAAATCCTTGCCCGCACTGGGCAAAGACCCGCATTCGGTGCGCCAGCGCGTTGAGGCGATGGAGCAGTTGCTCGAACGCAGCTTTCACATTCCCGGCACCAAAATCCCGTTCGGGCTCGATTCAGTCGTCGGTCTGGTTCCGGTGCTCGGCGATCTGATCACCGCCGCCATGGGGGCCTATATGATATGGGAGGCGCGCAATCTGGGCATGTCGAAGTGGCAGTTGATGCGCATGACCGCCAATGTCGGTATCGATACCGCGCTCGGTGCCATCCCGCTGGTGGGCGACGCCTTTGACTTCATTTGGCGGTCAAACAGCAAAAATCTGCGGATCATCCGGAAGCATCTCGACAAGCATCATCCGGGCACACGGGTGATCGACGGCTAGCCGCCCCGCCAGATCTTGATCTGCGCGCTTGTTGGTGCACCACGGGTGAAACCCGGGCAGGCGCGCGGCTTGAACTTCTTATCGAGGCAGATGTGCACCTCCTCCAGCCAACCCCGCCGGTTGGTTTTGACTTTGATCGCCTTCTCCGAAAGCCCATCATTGTTGAGGGCAAATTCCTCTATCAGCCGCGCAACCGTCAGCGTGCCTTCCTTTTCGCCTTGTCGTGACAAGCGGTCCATGTCGGGAAATTCCATCGCATCGAACAACAGCCGCGCCGCGCCGAAATAGGTTTCGGGCTTGCGTGCCATGCAGGTGCCATGTTTTGCCCATTCGTGCTGGAGCAACTGCACCGACGGTGTCATGCAGATATTCTGCGCGACAACCTTGCGCGACAGCGCCTCAGCCTTCCGGCACCATTGCGGGTAGTTCGGGCCCTTGGCCTCAGGCCATAGCCCGTGCAGCACAAAGCCGAACTCACCCATCGACTTGCCGCATTGCAGGGCATCAGCGGGGTTGTTCTCCCGCCCCCGGCAATGTTCGCGGCTCCAGCTAAGCGCAAGGATATAGCCGTCGATCGCCGTGCGACGCACCTCAGCAGGTTTGGGATATTCAGGTTGCGGACGCGGCAAATTGGCCAAGGGCCGGCATTGCCATGCTTGGGCAAGCGCAGGTTGGTGCGGCGCCGATGTTGCGAGCAATGCTAGAAGCGGGAACAGGATCGAAAACCGTAGTGCTGAGCCTGTTGAAGCACGCCTCGCAGAAAAGCGCCCTTCGACAAGCTCAGGGCTACGGTGATCCTTCGCGCCTGCTTCGTCAGACCACATCGAAATCCAGCCCGATATCGGCGGCAGGCGCGCTCTGCGTCAGGCGGCCGACCGAGATATAGGTTACCCCGGTTTCGGCTTTGGCGCGGATGGTTTCGAGCGTGACACCCCCGCTCGCCTCGGTGGGAACGCGGCCACCGACCAGTTTCACCGCCGCTTTCAGCTCCTCAACATCCATATTGTCGAGGAGCAAATGTGTCGCACCAGCCGCCAGCCCCGGTTCAATCTGCTCGACCCGGTCGACCTCCAATATGATGCGCTCAACGCCTGCATCCTTGGCCCGCCGCACCGCCTCAGCCACGCCGCCTGCAACGGCGACATGATTATCCTTGATCATCGCTGCATCCCACAGCCCCATGCGGTGGTTGGTGGCGCCACCCATCCGCGTCGCATATTTCTCGAGAATGCGAAGCCCGGGGATTGTCTTGCGCGTGTCGAGCAGCGTGCAACCTGTGCCCCGGATCGCTATCACATAGCGCCGCGTCATCGTCGCAATGCCCGACAAATGCTGCACGGTGTTAAGCGCAGACCGCTCAGCGGTCAGCATCGCCCGCGCCTTGCCACGGATGCGCATCAAGTCTGTTCCAGCCTCAACGCCATGCCCTTCATGCGCTAACACCTCTATCTCCATTTCGGGATCGAGATGGCGGAAAAAGGCCGCCGCAATCGGAAGGCCCGCGACAACAATCGGGTCGCGGCTGTCCATCACGCCCGCAAAACGCATATCGGCCGGAATCACGCTTTCAGATGTAACGTCGCGCCCAGTGGGGCCGAGATCCTCGGCGAGAGTGGCATGCACAAAGGCATCAATATCAAAGCCGGGAAGATCGAACGCCATCATTTCTCTCCTCTCTCGGGCAGCTTGTTGATCGTGCCTTGCGCGGCTGCGCACAGCTTTTCAACGCCGTCGATCAGGCAATAAACCTCGCAACGGGCAACCGATTGGGTGGAGCCGCCGCTGATAGCTGTCGCGCGCGCGATCAGTTTCTCGCCAACCGCCGGGCGGATATAGTTGATTTTCATTTCGCCGGTTACGATCGCCGTACCCGCCAGCTTGGCGGCACCCGCAAATGTCAGGGCATTATCCGCCATATAGGCCACCACACCGCCATGCACGAAACCATGCTGCTGCCGGATTTTGTCGCTGATCTCGAGCTCGAGTTCGACCTCGTCCGCACTCCATTTGGAAAGTCTGGTCCCGATAAGCGCGCTGAAGGGCTGACTGGCGAGGGCAGCTTGGCCACGGGCCAGCATAGACGCCTTAATTTCTGAATTATCTGTCATGATCGCAGCTAGACTGAAGTCGACGCCGTGGAAAAGCGGAATTTGCTACAACCTGCCTTTTTTCGCCAAAGCTTCCCGCGCAAGCTCTACCAACCAGGCCGGTGCACTCACGCCCGGATCGTCGGGCAGGCAGATTAAGGCGATTGCACTGCCTTCCTCATATTCGGCCCATTTGCCGATACTGACCGATGCGGCGCGGCGAAATTCGCGCCCGTCGGGTCCAGTATAGATGAATGCCAGACGGCGGCTCCGGCTTCCCGACATTTCGGCACTTCCGGCGCGGAATTTACGCACGATGCGGCCCGTAACGGGCACCCCGCGACGCGCCAGTTCACCAAACTGCCTGCCCCGCCACACGCCGAAGCCGACAAAGGCCGCTACCATCAGCAAAAGGGGGACGATCCATGTCATCCCCCAAACATACCCTCAATAATGGCAAAGAAAAGGGGCAGCTACATCTGCAGCCGCCCCTTCGTCATTTCGTGGCGATTGCCTTACTGGACAGTCACCTCAACCCGGCGCGCCGCGGTGTTGTCACCCGACGTGTCGGTCGTGTCGCTAGGCTTGACCAGATCGATGGCCGTCGCCGGAATGCCGACAGCTTCAAGCGCCTTGCCAACGCCCTGCGCCCGCTTTTTCGAGATTTCTGCATTAGCAGCCGCATTGCCTGTCGGGTCATTATAGCCCGAAACCGCCAGCTTCGCGGTCGGGTTTGCGTCGACATAGGCCTTCACCTTTGCCGCTGCTTCCGCAAGATCGTTGGTGACATCCGATTTTCCGCTGTCGAAATAGACCGTCAGCTTCGGTTTGCCATCGACGTCTGCGGCAACCACGCCGGCACCTTCGGGAATGGCCGCTGTTGCCGCTGCATCGCCTGCTGCAGCATCGGCGGCTTCACCACCGGTTGCTTCGGTCGTCATGCCATCATCGACCGGAGCGGTTGCCTCAGGCGAGCAACTGCGCATCAGGAAGAATATCAGCAGGGCGAGCAATGCCGCGAGCAAAAGCCATTTGAGCCAGCCAAGGCCGCCACCGCCGGTGTCTTCATCCTCATAGCTCGATGCCGCATAAGCGGGTGCGACGGCGGCAGGCGCTGGTTCAGGCGCGGGAGTTGGGGCTGCAACTACCGGTTCCGCTGCAGTCGTCGCCGCTGTGCCCGCGACAGCGGCTGCGCCCAATCCGGCAGCGGCAGCAAGCGGTGCGGCAGATGCGCTTGATCCGCCAAAGATGCTCAGCAGACCGAAATGTTCGGCGAGGAGATAATAAACCGTGACGCGGTTCTTGGTCCGGTCTTCCTTCATCCGATTGCCCACCGCCGCGATTGCGCCATCAAGCACATCGTCGCTATCGGTGAGGCCGAGCTTTTTCTTCAGATAATTTTCGCGGACCCGATCGGTTTCCTTCGAATCCGAAAATGCCACCAGCGAACTGTCGCGATTTTGCAGGGCGATGCCGCAATAGCGAACGATCGCCTTCACTACGGTTTCATCAGCATCCGCGACATATTTGCGGACATCTGCCAGCCAGTCTTCAGCCATAAACGCTTCCTTCCATGCCATGTGCCGCTTATCTGCAGCACGGTTTTAGCCCTGCATGGCACAATGCCACACCCCAGGTTTCTAAAGAGCGCGAAGCCTATTTGGCTGGAGCCGGAACGCAAGCGAGATACACCTGCGCGACTCCAATTTTTCAAGTTTATACAATGATTTTCGGCCAAAGGCGAATCGAGTCTATGCCTTTGGTTAAAGGCCTACCAAGCGCTCCAGCCCTTTGCTTTCATCCATGCGTCAACCGCTTCAACCGGATCGCCATCCTTGCTGCCCGGAACGGCGAGGATGAATTTACCGTCGGGGCGGATCAGATGTACCTCGTCATAAGCGCCGTCTTCTGCATTTTTGGGATAAAGGTGCCGCTGAACCAGCAAATATCCGCGATACGGCCCGGTCCGCACCAGCGCGTGGATCGAGCCATCGACTACATATTTTTCCGCGCCGGTCTCCACATTGATCTGGTGGATCGCCGCAGATGTGACCCATGCCTCGGACTCGACATAAATGAATCTGCCGTTCAGCGAGAAGACTGGGTTCCACAGCGCCGCCATATTCGCCTTGCGATCATCCGCCGGGCGCGGTTTGAAAAGGATACGCGCCTGCCCGGTCGGGCCGTCCGCGATCCACAACTGCGTGCGCGTATCGTCATAGGCTGGTGTGCCTTCGAACAGTATTTCTATGAAAGCCACCGTGCGGTCATCGGGCGCGAGCGTGGCCTGCTTGAATTTGCCCGGCGTGCTCAGCCGTGTCGGGCTGCCTTCGCCGTTATAGTAGATGACCTGTCCTTCGTCGGTGATCGAGACGTCGGGCTGGTTGGCAAGGGTAGGACTAGCGAGCGCCAATCCTATTGAAGCCAAAGCTGTTTGAAACCGACGCTTCATGGGTTGGGAGTGGCCAGATCCTTGCGCCCCAAATCCCCCTGGCCCACGGTCTTCGACGCCATCTCCAGCATCCGGTCCAAACTCTTCTTGGCCGCCAACCGCACGCCTTCATCGAGATCGATCTGCGGCTGTAGGTCGCGGAGCGCGAGGTAGAGTTTTTCGAGCGTGTTGAGCGCCATATAGGGGCAGATGTTGCACGCGCAGTTGCCGTCTGCACCCGGCGCGCCGATGAAGTTTTTCTCCGGCAGCGCCTTTTGCATCTGGTGGATGATATGCGGCTCGGTCGCGATAATCACCGTGTCGCCGGGGACTTCCTTGGCATATTTCAATATGCCGCTGGTCGAGCCGACATAATCGGCATGATCGATGATATGCGGCGGGCATTCGGGGTGCGCGGCGACAGGGGCGCCGGGATATTGTGCCTTGAGCTTGAGCAGTTCGGTTTCGCTAAATGCCTCATGCACGATGCACACGCCCGGCCAGAGCAGCATTTCGCGCCCGAATTTGCGCGACAAATAGCCGCCCAGATGCCGGTCAGGGCCGAAGATGATTTTCTGATCCTTGGGGATTTGCGCGAGGATGGTCTCGGCACTGCTGCTGGTGACGATGATGTCGGACAGCGCCTTCACCTCGGCCGAGCAGTTGATATAGGTCAGCGCGATATGATCAGGGTGCGCGTCGCGGAAGGCCTTGAACCGCCCCGGCGGGCAGGCATCTTCCAGACTGCAACCGGCGGCCATATCGGGCAGGATCACGGTCTTTTGAGGTGACAGGATCTTAGCCGTCTCCGCCATGAACTTGACCCCACAAAAGGCGATCACATCGGCATCGGTTTCCGCCGCGCGGCGGGATAGCTCGAGAGAGTCTCCAACGAAATCGGCCAGATCCTGAATCTCAGGCTTTTGGTAATAATGCGCGAGGATGACAGCGTTGCGTTCCTTCTTCAGCCGGTTGATTTCGGCGAGCAGATCAAGGCCGGACAGGTTTTCACGGACGGGGGCGTTCATTTTCTAACTCCAATCGGGCGAAGCCAATCGCATACAATATAAGGGCTATGTGGCTTCGTGTCTTCGTGCGAGCAAATATTATTTCACGCAGAGGCGCAGAGATCGCAGAGAGTCAAAACCAAACCCTCTGCGTTCTTTGCGCCTCTGCGTGAAACAAAATCATTTCCCGACGATCTCTTCCAGCGGCGTCGATTCATCCCAGCGGGTTGTCACATCACCGCCCAGTTCGTCGGCGAAATAGGCCTCTACCTTGGCATCTAGGCCGGCGGCGCGCAGCGGGGCCTCGAAATTCTGTTTGATTGCGCGCTTGAAGGCATCGCGCGCCAACTTCATTGGGACTGGGCCATTGGCCTGTTTGCTCAGTTCTGCCAGCCCCTTGTCGCGGTTCACGCCGTCGAGCACCTCGTCGACATTGGTCAGGGTGCTGAGCACGCCGCCTTCGCCATATTCCTGTATAGTCTTGAGGTCGATCTGCGGATCGGCGGTTTTGATCGGCGGGATTTTGACGCGCAGCGTGCGGCTATTGGCGTCCCAGCGGACATCGTCTTCCTTCAGCGCTGCCAGATCGACCTCATACCGCACCAGCCCCTGCATGATCAGCGTCTTCTTTGCGCTGAAGCCGAAGCGGCTTTGTTCGCTGGTGACGACCGCCGCATAGTTGGCGGCAAAAGCCGACAGGACATTCTGTTCGCGCAGGCCCTGCAGGCTCGCGCTGGCAACGGTTTCGGGGGCTGGCCCGTCGCGCAACGAGCGGAAACCGTCCATCGCCCACCAGACTGCAAAGATGAACAATATCGGAGTGGCAAGCGCCGCCCCGCGCATCGCCCAGTTGCGCAGCTCGCCCTCTGTCAGGCCGCCAGCTGCCATGCCTCACCATCGAGCGCCACACGGCCCTGCTTTTCGAGATCAACCAGATGCGCGAGCACCGAGCGACCAGCCGCTCCTTTCAGACGATGGTCGAGCCCCTTGTACATTTCGGTGACCATATCGGGGATTGCCTGCGGCCCCAGTTCAAGCAAGTTCAATATCTGCCGCTCACGCATCCGCCTGTGGCCGATCATGCCGCGCACCAGCTGCCTTGGATTTTCAACCGCCGGACCATGCGCCGGGTAATAGACACGGTCTTCTCGGTCGTAGAGCTTTTGCAAGCTTTCCATATAGGCCGCCATATCGCCGTCGGGCGGACTGACCACGCTGGTTGACCATTTCATCACATGGTCGCCGGTGAACAGCGCACGGCTTTCTAACAGTGCATAGCAGAGATGGTTGCTGGTATGGCCGGGGGTCGCGACCGCCTCGATCGTCCAGCCTTCGCCCGAAATGCTCTCGCCATCGGCAAGGATGCGGTCGGGGGCATAGTCCGGATCGAAGGCGCTGTCAGCGCGGGGGCCATCGTCGGCAATCGACAAAGGAGCACAGCCGATGATTGGCGCGCCGGTCAGGGCCTTCAATGGTGCAGCAGCGGGCGAATGGTCGCGGTGGGTGTGGGTGCAGAGGATGGCCGTGATCCGGGCATCGCCCACGGCGCGCAGGATCGCTTCGACATGGCCCTCCCCATTCATATCCCCATTTGTGACTTTGGCGGGATCGCCGATGCTAAGCCCGCTTCCGGCCGGGCCGGGATCGATGACCGCAATTTCGTTTCCGGCCCCGATGAGCCAGGTCTGCGTTCCAGTAAAGGTATAAGGCGAAGGATTGGGCGCCAGCACGCGCCGCACCAGTGGCTCATGCTGCTCGGTTTCGCCTGCGTGAATGCTGTCGGGCCAGTCGCTCATGATTCGGCTATGGCCCATTGCAGGCGGTCGCGGAAGGATTTTTGACGCAAGATCCGCATGTCGTTCGCCGCCTGCTGTTGCTCGCTCGTCGAACAACTATGTCAAACATTCTGGACAGATATGTAAAGAGTGTTGGACAGCTTATTCATCATGGGGAGCATATCATGTCCACGAAACAGTCTTTAACCCGGGCCCTGCAAGCATCCGGCATCGCCATAGCCTTCATGCTCGGCAGCGCACCGATTGTGGCTCATGCCGAAGATGCGCCATCCGCAACCGCCTCCACTGCCGCAACGGAAACGCCGTGGGGCCACCCGGTTAATGATCTGACCCCGGATGCGGCGGTGCGCTATGGCGTTCTGCCCAATGGGATGAAATATGCCATCCAGAAGAACACCACGCCCAAGGGTGGCGGTTCGGTGCGGATGCGCATCGGCGTCGGTTCGATTGCCGAGGCAGATAATGAGCGCGGCATCGCGCACTTGCTCGAGCATATGGCCTTTAACGGCTCAACCAATGTGCCTGAAGGCGAGATGGTAAAAATGCTCGAACGATTGGGTCTGGCCTTTGGCGCGGATACAAATGCGACCACCAAATTTGACGAAACCGTCTATATGCTCGAACTGCCGCGCAACGACGAAGCTCTTGTCGATTCCGCGCTGATGCTGATGCGCGAAACCGCGAGCGAATTGACAATTTCGCAAGGTGCGGTCGATCGTGAGCGCGGTGTAGTGCTGTCCGAACGGCAGACGCGCAACAGCCCGGGGCTGCGGCAGTTCGAGCAGCAGATGCAGACGCTGATGCCACAGACGCCGTTCGGTAGCCGCCTGCCCATAGGCACCGAAGAGGTGTTGAAAACGGTTTCCGCCGATACAATCCGCAGCTTTTATCGTCGTTACTATCGACCCGAAAATGCAGCGCTGGTCCTGGTCGGCGATTTCGACGTCGACGCAATAGAGGCCAAGATTAAATCGCGTTTCGCCGACTGGAAGGGGAAGGGTGACGCGGGCACAGCGATGGATCGTGGGAAAATCGACCCCGCCAAACCGTTCGAAATCTCCAACTTTGTCGATCCGGCGATTCCGGTGCAGGCGGTACTCTATCGCGTTCAGCCCTATGTCGCACAGCAGGATAGCAACGCCACTCGCCAGCAGGAAATCGTCGATGGCCTTGTGAGCGCAATGTTGAGCAAGCGGCTCGCCAAGCTCGCATTGAAAAGCGATACCCGTATTTCGGGTGGCTTTGGCGCGATCACAGAGCTGTTTCAGGCCGCAAAAATGAATATGTTGATGGTCAATGGCA
>JAGNSY010000187.1 GCA_017987825.1 Sphingorhabdus sp.
GCGAGGCCCAGGCGCAGCGCGCCCGCCACGCTTTCGCGTTCAGCGATCTGGCGCAGAAATTCGGGGCTGCCCTCTTCGGGTTTCCAGCTGCGGGCATAAACGCGCTCATAATCGCGCCAGCTTTCGGTACCATATTCGGTTTCGATGCGGATGGTCACCGCGCCGGTCTTGCCCTTGCGCTTGACGGTGTTTTTCAAGCGGCTCGGACGGCCTTCCCAATAGGCATCGAAGCTGCGGCCCTTGACCTCAAGGATATGGTTCTGGTCGCAAACCTCGCGGAACACCGACCAACCGCTGGCTTCAAATGCCGCCTGCACCATGCTCGCGCTGCCATCTTCGTCGGGCATCGGCGCGAGTGTGAGGCGGCGGGCGTGTTTCGATGCGAGCCGGGCCAAGCCGCGCAGCAGCGCCAGTTTCTCGACTTCGCTGTCGGCATTGGCGAAAATCGGGGCCCATGTGAAATTATACCAGTTGGCGAGCGCCACCAGATGACCGCCTTCGGCTTGCATTAACGGCAGCCAGCCTTGGGCGTCCCCACCCTTTGCTTGCAACAGCGCTGGGGTCTTGTCGCGCAGCGCGATGCGATGCAGGCTTTCAAGCCAGTCGAGCCGGTCAAACAGGGAGGGCTGCGCCTCACGGTCAAGCGCGCCTGCAGCGGCGGCTTGCGCAGTCAGGAAATTATCGTGATATTCACACTTAACTGACAATTATCGCCCCCGATTAACCCTGTAAGCCCTGATATTTGACCCAATGACTGACAATTTGCCAGCCTTTCCACTCGATCACCTTGCGCTTCGCGGGGCACCGGATGCGCCCGCGCTGCGCCTCAAGGACAAGGTCTATAGTTATCAGTCGTTAAATCATCGTATCGGTCGGCTGGCGGCGATTTTGGCAGCGCATGATTTTACAGCAGGCGACCGGATCGCCACCTGGTTGCCCAAGACCGAACTGGCCTGCCTGATGCCGCTCGCCGCGGTGCGTGCAGGGCTGGTGCATGTGCCCATCAATCCGTTGCTCAAACCCGCGCAGGTTAAGCATATCCTGAGCGATAGCGGGGCGAGGGCTTTACTGACGGCTAAGGTGCGGGCAGGGCAGCTCGAGAGCTACCTCGAAACTGAAAACCAACGTCATGCTGAACTTGTTTCAGCATCCATCTCTCCAAACCAACCGAAGAGCAGTGAGGAAGAATGGACCCTGAAACAAGTTCAGGGTGACGACTTACAATTCGTTGTGCTGGACGAGTTGGCAGTATTGGCCGCCATCGATCAGTCCGACGACGTCTTGCCGCCACTCCCCGCTGATATCGACACCAATGGCCTTGCCGCCATCCTCTATACCAGCGGCTCGACCGGGCGACCCAAGGGCGTGATGCTCAGCCATGCCAATCTTGCAATCGGCGCGGTCAGCGTGGCGAGCTATTTGAAACTGGCGGCAGATGACGTGACGCTCGCGGTGCTGCCGCTGAGTTTCGACTATGGCCAGAACCAGCTGCTCTCGACCTGGCAGGCGGGTGGCTGTGTGGTGCCATTGGACTATCTGACGCCGCGCGATGTGATCAAGGCCTGTGCCAGGCATGGCGTCACAACGCTGGCTGCCGTCCCCCCATTGTGGGTGCAATTGGCCGAGCAAGAGTGGCCCACGGAAGCGACCGCTGCCATGCGCCGCCTGACCAACAGTGGGGGCGCGTTGACGCCCTCTCTGGTGAAGGCATTGCGCGGCATATTTGGTGCGAAGACCGATATTTATGCGATGTACGGCCTAACCGAGGCCTTCCGTTCGACCTATCTCGATCCGTCGCTGATCGATGCCAACCCGACCAGCATGGGCAAAGCGATTCCCTTCGCCGAAATCTTGGTTGTCGCCAAGGATGGCCGAGAAGCCAAGCCGGATGAGCATGGTGAACTCGTCCATGCCGGGCCGCTGGTGGCACAGGGCTATTGGCAAGACGCCGAGCGCACCGCGCTGCGCTATAAGCCCGCTCCTGCCTTTTCGCGCTATGGCGGAATGGCTGTCTGGTCAGGCGATACCGTCTGGCGCGACTCCGAAGGCCTGCTCTATTTCGTCGGGCGCGACGATGCGATGATCAAGACCAGCGGTAATCGCGTTTCGCCGACAGAGGTAGAGGAAGCGGCAATCGAAAGCGGTTTGGTCGCCGAAGCCTGTGCGCTGGGGCGCAAGGATGAACGTCTGGGTGAGGCGATCATATTGTTCGTTCGCGCCAACGGTGCAGCTGATGAGGCGGCCCTTGCGGCGCACATGAAAACCGCACTCCCCAATTTCATGCAGCCCGCCGACTATGTCTGGCTCGAAGAATTTCCCAAAAATGCCAATGGCAAGCTGGACAGGGACGGGCTGAAGCACCTGCTTTAGTGGTGGTATCGCGCTGCCCTCAGCCAATAATGGCCCATTTGACGAAGTTCCATATCGCCGCCAGCCGGTCGACAAATTTATCCCAAACCAGATCGCCGGATGCCCATGCCACTGCCAGCATTGATGCAAAAAGCGCGAGGGCGATGCCTTTTGAGATCGGCGATGTGGCAACCTGCATGTCGTAGCTGCAACCATCTTCATCGGAATAGGCCCAGCGATCGAGCAAGCTCCGGTTTTTCGGCGGCTTTCCCTGAACTTCGCGAGCAAAATCTTCTAGGCTCATGCGCGACCTTTCTGTGCGGATGACATGCTCGAACCTAGATCAATTGCGTTAACAGATCGTCCAATGCCGCGACGCAATCCAAACTAATATTATCGAACGATTTACCGCTTCGTGCTAGGCGGAAGGCATGAAGCCGACCGGTCCAATCCCGCCCTATTTTGCCGCCCAAGACGGTGAGCTTGCCATCGGCGGCAAGACGGCCTCTGCGCTGGTTGCCGAGGCGGGCGATACGCCCCTGTTCGTCTATTCGACTACGGCGTTAGAGGCGCGGGTCGGCGAATTGCGCGCGGCGATGCCCAAGCAGATGGGCATCCACTATGCGATGAAGGCCAATCCGTTCGCGCCGCTGCTTGGCTGGATGAAGGGTCGGGTTGACGGGTTCGATGTCGCTTCGGGTGGGGAATTGAAACTCGCGCTCGATGCCGGCGTGGCTGCCGACAAGATCAGCTTTGCAGGCCCCGGCAAGCGCGACCGCGAGCTGGAATTTGCGATTGCACAAGGCGTCACGCTCAACTGCGAGTCCGAAGGAGAGGCGGAGCGGGCTTTTGCCATCGGCGAACGGCTGGGTGTCGCCCCTAAAATTGCGGTGCGGGTGAACCCCAGCTTCGACCTCAAAGGCAGCGGCATGAAAATGGGCGGCGGGGCGAAGCCCTTCGGCGTCGATGCCGAGCGGGTGCCTGCTTTGGTGCAGCGCATCATCACGGCAGGGGCCGACTGGCGCGGCTTTCATATCTATGCGGGTTCGCAGGCGCTCGATGCAGAGGCCATCATCGCGATGCAGGCGCAGACGCTGGCGTTGGCGGCGGAGCTGGCGGAGGCGGCTTGGGCTGCACCGCCCAAGGTCAATCTCGGCGGCGGTTTCGGCATTCCCTATTTTCCGGGCGACACAGCCTTTGATCTGGACGCCGTCGGCGGCGCATTGGGGCAGGCGCTGTCGGCATTGCCCGCTATCCTCAAGGACACGCATTTCTGCATCGAACTGGGCCGTTATCTGGTTGGCGAAGCGGGGGTCTATCTGTGCCGCGTGATTGACCGCAAGATCAGCCATGGCGAAACCTTCCTCGTCACCGATGGCGGTCTGCACCACCAATTGGCAGCATCGGGCAATTTCGGCACCGTCATCCGCCGCAACTATCCGGTCGCGATAGCGACGCGCTTTGATGCG
>JAGNSY010000037.1 GCA_017987825.1 Sphingorhabdus sp.
CGCGACCGCCCTGTGCGGTCCCCCTCTATGTCGTCGATGCGTTGGGGCAGCTTCCCAAAAAGGGCCGGTTTCCGGCCACATCGCTGTGAAGCTATGGCTGCCCTAGCCCGCCTATCCGGCGATTCCAAGCTAAATTTATCCACTGACGGGTTTAGATAGGCTTAATGCGCGAATGATGCCCGCCAAGTCGCGATGCGGCTGGACAGTGAATCCTTGCGCCATGGCCAGCTGGGTAACCGCCGCATCCTGACCCAACCCTATCTCGAATATTGCCACGCCGCCGGTCGCTAGCAGTGGGGAAATTTGTGGAATCAGCAGCTTGTAATCGTCGAGGCCGTCGGCACCCGCGAACAGTGCAGAGGCGGGTTCATGCGCGCGAACCTGTTGTGCCAGTTCGGCGTCGGTTTCGACATAAGGCGGGTTGCAAAGGATGAGGTCAAAATGCCCCAAATCATCTGCCCAGCCCGCATCCCGCCAGCTGCGGCGCAGAAAGCGAGCGCGATTGCCAAAGCCCAGTCGTTCGGCATTGGCTTGCGCAACAGCCAAGGCATCGA
This sequence comes from Sphingorhabdus sp., assembly GCA_017987825.1. Taxonomy (GTDB): domain Bacteria; phylum Pseudomonadota; class Alphaproteobacteria; order Sphingomonadales; family Sphingomonadaceae; genus Sphingorhabdus_B. The sequence continues at coordinate 555 of JAGNSY010000037.1, forward strand.
GGCTGGCGTCAATGGCGGTTCCCTCGGCCTCACTGAAAACCGAAAGTGCGGCGAGCAGCAAAGCTCCCGAACCGGTGCCCAGATCAAGGATGCGGGCAGGCGGTTCGCTGTCTCGAAAATAGCCGATCGCGGCTTCGATCAAGGTCTCGCTATCTCCGCGCGGGATAAGTGTTGCCGGGGTGACCGCCAAAGTCAGATCCCAGAACTCCTGATAGCCGCGTATATAGGCTACCGGTTCGTGCAACAGCCTTCGCTGCAGCAGCGCTTCGAAATCCGGTGGCGTCGTCAGGTCGCGCGCACGCAGCAGCAATTCGTTGCGGCTTAGCCCCAAGGCATGCGCCATCAACAGTTCGACATCGAGCCGTGGCGTTTCGCTTACACCCTCCAGTGCCTTTGTCGCTGCGACCAGTTGTTGAGAAACGGAGATGCTCATTTGGAGCGCGACCTTTGCTCCAAAGTGCCGCCCAGTCGCCCACACTCACCCGGCGCGACATACTTCCATCGTTCAGGCAGATAGTCCTTAGTGGCCGTTCCCGCACAATCGGTGCCCGGGCCCGCCGCGCAATCATTATATTGGGCCAGAGCGATGCCATAGCATTTCTCGCGGTCGGCCTTTTGCGGCTGAGGCATCACCAGCCCGCGCCCTTTTTCGTCATAATGGATGTCGGTGGTGGCTGGGCGCTCGCATGCTGACAGGCTGGCGGCGGCTGCCAACAGTCCGGCCAAATGCATAAAGTCAGACTGTCTGTCGGGCCCCATGCGCCCCCAATAGCGCGAAAAGATTATGCCAGCTATGGCGAAGCGCATGCAATCCCGATTCGATTTCAAAATTGCCGCTACCGACGGAAAAGCCCGCACTGGCAGCATCCAGATGCTGCGCGGCGAAATCCGCACGCCTGCCTTCATGCCCGTCGGCACCGCCGCTACGGTCAAGGCGATGCGCCCTGCCGAAGTGCGCGCAACCGGCGCCGACATCATCCTCGGCAACACCTATCACCTGATGCTGCGCCCGACGGCGGAGCGGATGGCGCGGCTGGGGGGCTTACACAAATTCATGGGCTGGGACCGCCCGATCCTGACCGACAGCGGCGGCTATCAGGTGATGAGCCTGTCGAGCCTGCGCAAGATTACCGAGGATGGCGTGACCTTCCAAAGCCATCTCGACGGATCGCGACATATGCTGTCGCCCGAACGCTCGATGGAAATCCAGCGGCTGCTGGGTTCGGATATCGTGATGGCGTTTGACGAATGCCCCGCCAATGGTGTCTCACGCGATGAAGCGGCCAAATCGATGGCGCTTTCGATGCGCTGGGCGAAGCGGAGCCGCGATGGTTTTGACAGCGGCGGCGAACATGCCGAGCGCGCGGCGCTGTTCGGCATCCAGCAGGGATCGCTTGACGAAAAACTGCGCAAGGAAAGCGCCGATGCGCTCATCGACATTGGCTTCGATGGCTATGCTGTTGGCGGTCTTGCAGTGGGTGAAGGCCAAGAGGCGATGTTTGGCTGCCTCGATTTTGCGCCAGACATGCTGCCTGCGGACAAGCCGCGCTACCTGATGGGCGTCGGTAAACCTGATGATCTGGTAGGGGCGGTCGAGCGCGGGATCGACATGTTCGATTGCGTTCTGCCGACGCGGTCTGGGCGCAACGGGCAGGCCTTCACCTGGAACGGCCCGGTCAACATCCGCAATGCCAAGCATGCCGAAGATCAGGGGCCGATAGATGAACGCTGCGATTGCCCGGTCTGCACGACATGGAGCCGCGCCTATCTGCACCACCTTGTCCGCTCGGGCGAGATTTTGGGGGCGATGCTGATGACGCAGCACAATCTGCATTTCTACCAGAGCCTGATGGCCGGTATGCGTAGCGCAATCGCGGAAGGACGGTTTGCAGCATTTGCCGCCGATTTCAGGCGCGACTATTTGAAGAAATAGCGGTAGTTATCGATCATGGCTCAAGATATTGCCCAAGGCACGGTCTATCAGCTTCCCGACGATTTGCGCGAAGCATTGCTCGCCGATGCGGCAGTGATGGGGCTTTGGCAGAGCATCACGCCGCTAGGGCGCAACGAGTTCATCTGCTGGGTAGAGGATGCCAAGCAGGCCGCGACACGTGCGCGGCGCATCTGGCGCACAGGCGAAGAATTGCTCGAAGGCAAGAAGCGCCCCTGCTGCTGGCCTGGCTGTATCCATCGTACCGACAAGGCGCCGAGCGCATGGCAGCAAAAAGCCCTCATCGAAAAGAAGCATCGTTAAGCCTTGTCTATCACCCAAGCCATATTGAATGCCAGGGCGAACAGCCCGTTCCTTGGCCAGCTGATCGAGCGCCAGCCGGATATAGTTGCGCGGATCGAAACAGGTGATTTTGAAGGCGCGCTGGCAGCTGCGCTTTCCATCACGCTCGACGACGACACCGCTGCCACCTTGCGCAAAAGGCGGCAAGGCGTGGCGCTGGTCACCGCGATAGCCGACCTTGCTGGCGCATGGGACCTGACTCGCGTCACGCGCATTCTTTCCGACTTCGCAGACGACGCGCTCGAAACTGCCATTGTAGCTGCCTTTGCCGAGCGTGTGCCCGACGCACCGGTGCAGGGCTTCGCGGTGATTGGTCTGGGCAAGCATGGCGGGCAGGAACTCAATTACTCGTCCGACATCGACCCGATCTTCCTCTACGATCCCGAAACGCTGCCCAAGCGCGAGCGTGAGGATGTGGCTGACAGCGCAGTGCGCATCGGGCGCAAGATTATCGAACTGCTCGGCGCGCGCGATGAAAACGGCTATGTCTTCCGCGTCGACATGCGGCTGCGGCCGTCGCCCGAAGTCACGCCGATTGCGATCCCGGTTGAGGCAGCGATAAGCTACTATGAATCGAGCGCGCTTGCCTGGGAGCAAGCCGCGTTCATCCGCGCGCGCGCGGCTGCGGGCGACAAGGCGCTAGGCGACTATTTCCTCAAAAGCATCCAGCCCTTTGTCTGGCGCCGCAGCCTCGATTTTGGGCAGCTCGCCAATATCCGCAAGATGAGCGGACAGATCCGCGACCATTATCACAAGGGGCAAGTGCTCGGTCCGGGCTACGACCTTAAGCGGGGCAGGGGCGGTATTCGCGAGTGCGAATTTTTCGCGCAGGCGCACCAGTTGATCCACGGCGGCCGCGACCCCGGCCTGCGCATGGCGGACACGCGCACGGCCTTGGCGGCACTGGCGGAGCGCGAACGGATCGGCGCGGATGAAGCGGAAACGCTGTCGTCGGCCTATCAGCTGCTGCGCACCGTCGAGCACCGGCTGCAGATGCTCGACGACCGGCAGACGCACAGCCTGCCCGAAAATGCCGCCGACCTTGATCGCGCGGCGCGGCTGCACGGGCTGGCGGATGGCAACGCACTCGTCGCGTTGCTCGAACCAGTCGTGACCAGCGTGGGCGCGATCTATGACGGGCTGGCGGGCGAGGAAGATGAGAGCACGCAAAGGCTCGCCGACGAAGGCCTGCCGCTTGAAGACCAACTGTCGGCTTTGGGCTACACCGATCCGCCAGCCGTCGCCCAGCGGCTTGCAAGATGGCGCAGCGGGCAACTCCGCGCCATCCGCTCCAGTTCTGCGCGCGAAGCGTTTGAGACGGTGCTCCCCAAGATTATGGAGGCGCTTGCAAAGGCCCCCGATCCGTCCAACGCGCTTGCGCGGTTCGACAATGTGATCGAGGCGCTGCCGAGCGCGATCAATTTCTTCAACCTGCTCGATGCGCGCCCCGCGCTGCTGCAATTGCTCGCAGATTTATTGAGCTACGCCCCGACGCTGGCTGACGCGCTGGCGCGGCGCGGCGAATTGCTCGAAGGGTTGATCGATACCAGCGCTTATCGCTTGCCCGAAAGCTGCGAGGCCTTGGCGGCGGAGCTGGAGGCGCGCATCGTCGATGACGATTATCAGACCTTGCTCGATCTCGTCCGCGCCTTTGTCGGCGAAAAGCGCTTTGCCTTTGGGGTGCAACTGGTCGAAGGGCAGCAGGATCCGCTTGCCGTATCGCATGCCTATGCAATGCTTGCGGAAATTGCGGTTGAGAAATTGACCGCTGCGACTGTTGCCGAGTTCGAACGCGCGCATGGAAGGGTTCCGGGGGGTGAGCTTGCGATACTGGCGCTGGGCCGCTTTGGCGGGGAGGCATTGACGCACGCATCCGATCTTGATCTGATCCTGTTGTTCACAGGAGATCATGGCGAGGAATCGGATGGCGCGCGGCCCTTGGGGGCCACGCAATATTTCAATCGCCTTGCGCAACGCGTCGTCGGTGCGCTGACCGTGGCGACGGCATCGGGTGCGTTATATGAGGTCGACACCAGACTAAGGCCATCGGGCGCGCAGGGGCTGCTTTGCGTTTCGTTCGAAAGCTTTGCCAAATATCAACGCGAAGAAGCATGGACCTGGGAGCATATGGCGTTGACGCGGGCCCGCCCGGTCTATGGTTCGTCGTTGGCGCGCGGGCAGTTGGAAACCATCATTGCAGAAACGCTCGCCATGCCGCGCGATGCGGCCAAGCTGGCCGAGGACATCATCAAGATGCGCGGCGATATGGCGACGCACAAGCCGCCCACAGGCGCGCTGGATGTGAAGCTGCTGCCGGGCGGGCTAGTCGACGCCGAATTTGTCATCCACGCGCTGCAACTGCGTTTCGGGCAAGCGTTCCACCCGCAGCTCGACCGCGCCGCCGAAGCGCTGATCGCTACAGGGCTTTTGCCGGAAGGTTTCGCGCCCGCGCAGGCGCTATTGACGCGGCTGCTCGTGATGCTGCGGCTGGTCGCGCCCGATTGTGAGGTTCCGCCCGAACCCGCGCAGGCGGTGGTTGCCAAGGCGCTGGGCTTCGCCGATTGGGCTGAAGTCATGCAGGCCGTTGATGCTGCGCGCGGGATCATTTCTGCCGAATGGCAGGGCATCGCGCCGCGATTGAAAAACTGATTCTAGGAGACAGAAAATGACCGACGTCCAAGATACCCTCCCCGCCGTGACGGTGAAAGACAGCGCTGGTAATGATGTGGCACTCGGCGCGCTAAAGGGGCCGTTCGTGCTCTATTTCTATCCCAAGGCCGATACCCCCGGCTGCACCAACGAGGCGAAGGACTTTACCGAGTTGCACGGTGATTTCGCAAAGGCAGGCGCCACGGTTTACGGCATGTCGAAGGACAAGCCTGCAAAGCTCGCCAAATTTGCCGACAAATATGGGCTCAAGGTCACATTGCTTTCCGACGAAGAGAGCGATGCGACCGAACAGATGGGCGCGTGGGTTGAGAAGTCGATGTACGGCAAGAAATATATGGGCATCGAACGCTGCACCTTCCTGATCGGCAAGGACGGCAAGGTCGCGCGCGTCTGGCACAATGTGAAGGTGAAGGGCCACGCGACCGAGGTGTTGGAGGCTACAAAAGCCCTCGCTTGATGTCCTACGTTACCGCCGCTTTCCTCATCATAACCTCCTTCCTGACGGCACTGCTGTCGGGCATTTTCGGCATGGCGGGCGGGCTGGTGCTGATGGGCGCGCTGGCGCTTGTCCTACCGGTGTCGGCAGCCTTTGTAACGCATGGGTTGCTGCAACTTGTCGCCAATGGCTGGCGGGCGGTGCTGCACCGGCAGCATATCTCCTGGCCGATATTGTGGAATTATGCGTTGGCTTCGGCAGTCGCAGCGGGCGTGGTGCTGGCAATTGGTTTCATGCCTTCAAAACCGGTGCTGTTCCTGCTGCTCGGGTTGGTGCCGATGCTCGTATGGTTGCCTAAAAGCTGGCTGCAGCTTGATGCATCCAAGGCGCCACATGCGCTGGTTTCGGGATTTCTGGTCACTGCGCTGAACCTGAGCGCGGGCGTGGCTGGGCCGTTGCTCGACATCTTCTTCGTCCGCACCGACCTCAACCGCCACCAGATCGTCGCGACCAAGGCGGCGACTCAGGTGTTTAGCCATCTCGCCAAGATCATCGTCTATGGCGCACCGCTTTTGGCGGTCGGCAGCAGCAACGGCATTCCGCCTTGGTGGGTATTTGCGTTGGCCATCCCCGCTTCGATGCTGGGCACGACGGCGGGCGGTTGGGTGCTTGACCGGCTGAGCGACGCCAATTTCAAGCGCTGGACGGCGTGGATCGTGACAGCCATAGGCGTCTTCTACCTCTGGAAGGCATGGGATTTATGGTTTTGACGCTCGGTGAGGCGTGCAAATCGGTGCTCGAAACCGCCGACCCACAGGCCAAGCTGATGCGGGCGCGGGCGGTGGCGCGCGACTGGCGTCTGGGTCGGCTGGAGCATCGTTTCGATACAGATATGCCCGACTATCCGGCGCGCCCTGAACAACCCGAGCTGCTCGCCCCGCGCTTCATGCCCAAAAGGCGCAGGGCCGGGTCCGAGCGCGGACGGATCGCGATGCTACATGCGCTGGCGCACATCGAATTCGTTGCCATCGATCTGGCGTTCGATCTCGTGGGGCGGTTCGGCGGGCAATTTCCAAGAGATTTCGCAGATGACTGGCTGCGCGTCGGTGCGGATGAGGCGATGCATTTTGCATTGCTCGACCGGCGGCTCAGGCAATTGGGCAGCCATTATGGTGCCATGCCGGCGCATGACGGTCTCTGGGAGGCGGCTTATGCAACGCGCGAAGATGCGCTGGCGCGGCTCGCAATCGTTCCGATGGTGCTCGAAGCACGCGGGCTCGATGTCACGCCAGCGACGGTGGAGCGATTCGAGGCGCAGGGCGATTCGGCATCTGCACGCATATTGCAGCGCATATTTACCGACGAAATCCGCCATGTTTCGGCAGGGACGAAATGGTTTGAATCGGGCTGTCGCGCAGCCAATCTATTACCAAAGTATTACTGGAAAACGCTGGTAAACCGCCACTTTCATGGGGGTGTTAAGCCTCCATTCAACGACTCGGCGCGTTCGAAGGCCGGTCTAACGCGGGATTATTACATGCAGGTTGCATTGTCCTGACGACCTCGCCAGACCCAAGGCTCATAAGGGGTAGGCAAATAATTGCCGCACATTTGGGGATCAGCCCGTACGAAAATACGGGTTGCAACAAAGGGTCGTAAAAACACATGGTACACAGCGTTTTGGCTTCGAGCCAATCACTGATGGGAAAAGTGTTACTTGCAGCTAGCCTCGTCGCTTCGGCTTCGGTTGCTACACCTGCACTTGCCAATTCCGCCGCAGCTGCTTCGGATGCTTTCCGCGTAAAGCCGGAAGATGTCGCTTCGAATAAGACTGCCCTCGGCGTTTCAGATCCCGAATTCCGCGCTTTGCATGACAGCTGGGGCCAGGCCATTGGTACCGCGCGCAAATCGCAGGTTGCCGTTCCCTCGATCAACCCTGTCGAATCGATGCGCATGACGAGCCAATATGGCTATCGCACCGATCCGTTTCAGGGCCGCCGTAAGAATCACAAGGGCCTCGACATTGCAGGCCCGATCGGCACCCCGATCTATGCAACCGCAGACGGCATCATCGGTCGCGCGCAGTGGGTTTCGGGCTATGGCAAATATGTAGAGGTCGAACATGGCAACGCCATCCAGACCCGCTATGGTCATCTTTCCGCAATGAACGTCTATTCGGGCCAGCGCGTCCGCAAGGGCGACATCATTGGCTTCATGGGCTCGACCGGCCGTTCGACCGGCAGCCACCTGCACTATGAAGTTCGCATCGCAGGCGAGCCCGTCAATCCGACGAGCTTCCTTGAGCCTGCAACAAAAGTGTCAAATATCTTGATCGCATCCAAGGATGCTGATAGCAAATCTTTAGGCGGTCCTGCTGAGTAAGCACTTCGGCCGTAAACGCATCACCTTTGGGAGAGGGTGTAATCTGGGGCTGGCTTGGTGGAGACACCTTGCCGCCCTTTTTGTTTGTCCCTACATGTAGGACATGAATATGGCTCCCGACATCCAGCTTTTGCCAAATGCCGCGAAACGCGTAGCGGAAATCGCGCATAAACTTGGCAAGGCGCCGCTGCTGCGGCTGTCGGTCGAAGGTGGCGGCTGCTCGGGTTTCCAATATCGCTTTGGTCTGGCCGATGCTGTCGAAGCCGATGATGTCATCGCCGAATCGGGTGAAGCCAAGCTGGTGGTCGATTCGGTCAGCCTTGATCTGGTGCGCGGCTCTGCGGTGGATTTTATCGAATCGCTCGGCGGGAAAAGTTTTCAGGTCACTAATCCGAACGCGCAGTCCGGCTGCGGTTGCGGCTCCAGCTTTTCGGTTTGATGCGCGGCTGACCCCTCGCTAGGGTCGCAATATGCGTATCGCTACATATAACATCAACGGCATCAAGGCGCGCTTGCCGCGCTTGCTCGAATGGCTTGAAGAAACCAAGCCCGACATCGCCTGCCTGCAGGAAATTAAGACGCAGGATGAGGGTTTTCCAGCGGATGAATTCGAGCGCCTTGGCTATGGCGCGATCTGGCACGGGCAGAAAAGCTTTAACGGCGTGGCGATTTTGGCGCGCGACGCCCAGCCGGTTGAAACGCAGCGCGGCTTGGCGGGCGATCCAGAGGATGAGCAGTCGCGCTATCTGGAGGCGGACGTAAATGGCGTGCGGGTCGCCAGTATATACTTGCCCAATGGCAACCCGCAACCGGGGCCTAAATTCGACTATAAGCTGAAATGGATGCAGCGGCTGCGCGCGCGCGCGGCGGAGCTATCAGAGTTGGAAATTCCGGTTGTGCTTGCAGGCGACTATAATGTCATCCCGCACGATCACGACATCTGGTCGACCAAAGCACTTCTCGACGATGCCTTGCGCCAGCCGGAAAGCATCGCAGCCTATCGCACGCTGCTGGCGGATGGCTGGACTGACGCACTGGCGACGCATTATCCGCAAGGGCGCGTCTGGACCTATTGGGATTATCAGGCGGGGGCATGGCAGCAGGATCATGGCTTTCGCATCGACCATCTTTTGCTCAGCCCGGTAGCGGCAGATCGACTTGTGGCGTGTGGTGTCGACAAGGACCATCGTGGGCGGGAAAAAGCAAGCGATCACGCGCCAACATGGATTGAGCTTGGCGACTAAATCAGAACAGGGGAGGGGAGTTTCTATGAGCAGACAAGCACTTGAGAGGGCTTTCGCCGAATCCGGATTGCCCGGCGCAGTTGCGCTGATCGTCGATCGTGATGGGGTCCGCCTTGTCGAGGCATTCGGCCAAGCCGATGCGACGACTGGAGCGGCAATGGAAATCGACACGATCTTCCAGATAGCGTCGATGACCAAGGCGATCGTTTCTGCGGGGGCGATGCAGCTAGTTGAGAGCGGAAAGCTTGATCTGGATGCACCCATTGGTGACCTGCTCCCCCAACTGGCCAACCCGCAGGTGCTCACCGGTTTTTCCGACAGTGGCGAACCGCAATTGCGCCCCGCATCGCGCCCGATCACGCTCCGCCACCTGCTGACGCACACGGCGGGGCTCGGCTATTTCTTCATTCGCCCGGAAGTGCTGCGCTATTTCGCTGCGACCGGAATGCCCGCGCCGGGTTCGCTCGCCTCGATCCAGATGCCGCTGCTGTTCGATCCCGGTGATAATTGGGAATATAGCGTAGCAACCGACTGGGTTGGGCTTGCTGTCGAGGCAGCGACCGGAAAACGCCTTGGTGAATATCTGCAGACTAGCATGCTCAATCCGCTGGGCATGTCGGCGACAGCATTTCTCGATGCCCTTCCCGACGATGCGGCCAAGGTCCATGCCCGCACGCTCGAGGGCGATCTCGCCATCCAGCCGATGTTCCTTGGCGGCGGCGAATTTGAAATGGGCGGCGGCGGGCTGTCGTCGACCGCGCATGATTATGGGCGGTTCGTCCGGATGATGCTGCGCGGTGGCGAATTGGATGGAAACCGCGTGCTGGCGGAGGCAACGGTCGCTGAAATGGCGCGCAACCAGGTCGCGCCGCTGCGCGCGGGCTATATGGGCAGCGCGATGCCCGATCTCGCCCAACCCTATGACACTTTCCCCGACCAGCACACCGGATGGGGTCTCGGTTTCCTGATTAACCCCGAAAAAGGGCCGAACGGCCGTTCGCCAAACAGCCTGGCCTGGGCAGGGATTTTCAACAGTTACTACTGGATTGATCCTACAAAGGGCGTTGGCGGGGTTATGATGAGCCAACTCGCACCTTTTGGCGATGCAGGGGCGCTGGGTTTCTTCGGCGCGCTGGAACGGGCAGCTTACGGGATTGAAGCTTGACAGTTGGTGTTTAATCGCGCGATTAAATCAGCTGATCCGGAGGAGGGATCGATGATGAACGCACCGATCCGCAAGCCTTTACCGCCCTTCGATTACAGCCAGCCCGCTGGTGCGCCTGCCTTTCTGGCACCGGATTCGGTGGCGTGGCGGGTGTACAAAAACCAAATCGCCTTGGGCATTGGCGGGGTTGCGGCGGTGCTGCTCGAATTTGCCGATCCGCGCATACGTTCGGGCGTATGGGACCATTCGATCTACAAGGTCGATCCCATCGGTCGCTCCGAACGCACCGGCTATGCCGCAATGATCGGTGTTTACGGGCCACAAGCCGCCGCCCGCCGCGTGATCGAAGGCGTCAACCGGATGCACGCAAAGGTGCAAGGCGAAACCCCTGGTGGCATTGCCTATTCAGCGAAGGATCCGGAACTGCTCGACTGGGTGAGCGCGACCGCAGGCTATGGCTTCCTGACCGCCTATGATCGTTTCGTCGCACCGCTTCCTATCGAAGATCAGGAACGTTACTATCGCGAAGGCAGTGCGGTTGCCGAGCTTTACGGCGTGCAGAATAAGGTCAGCAGCCGTGCCGATTTCTTTGCGATGATGGAACATCTGGCCCCACAGTTTGAGCCGCACCCAATCAACAAAGAATTTCTCGATATCATCCAGTCGGGCAAGGCTGCACCGCAAATCCCGCGCTTCCTGCACCGCGCGCTGGCACGCGCTGCCGTGTCGATCCTGCCTCCGCTGGTGCGCGTGCGGCTGCAGTTTGGCCGAGAATATGATCTGACCTTTGCCGACCGCATCGCCATCAAGCTGGTGGCCAAAGCCGCAGAGCGCAAGCATGATCCTGCATCTCCGCCAGCAAAGGCCTGCGTACGGATGGGTTTGCCGAGTAACTTCCTATATTTAAAGCCAGCAGAGCAGCAGCGATTGTTGCGCATAACCGAATTGGCTGCTGCTTAGCCCGGTCGACAGATAGCGATCCGTTTCGAACGCTGGTCGATCAGGATTTTGTGGTGCTGGAGCACCCGGGCACCGACCAGAAGTTCGGGGAAGCGGTCAGATACACGAACATTGACGTTGGAAACTTCGGCACCGCCGAAACGGAATGGACCAGGCACAAGCGCGGTCTGTGTTTCGAGGCTAGTGTTGGTCAACGTCGCATTTTCGGCGGCTTGAACCGGCCCGGCTTCGACTTTGTCAAACAGCGATTTGGGCATCACAAATTCGACATTCGCGCCCGTATCCATATTGCCTTCGGTTACCACAGTGCCAATCGAGACAGGGATACGGAACGGTCGTTCATAGGCGACGACCCGAGCATCATCTGCGGGCAGATCCATCGACCGGCTGAATGACAATGTCTTTGCGGGATAGTCGATAATCAGCACGCCATCGGCAAAAAAGTCACGACCGATGATCCCCGAGATTGCAGCTTCGGCGGACATGCGGCTGCTATAGTCGCGGGTGATGACTTCCAGATTTTCGCGGCGGAACCCGCCTATTTCGATCGAGTCAATACGCGTCATGTCGACTTTGGCGGTCGCGACGCCGTCACTGGAAAGCCCGTTATTGATGATAGGCAAGGCTAACGCCTTTGTCAGGCTGGCATCGGACCGGCCAAGCCCGCTTGCGCCAGTGTCGATTGCAAATGCGAAAGGCCCTTTCTCGTTGACCATGACATCAACATAGATGCGACCATCGACCACGCGAAAGGGCACTTTGAATAACAAGTCGACATCAGCGTCGACACGACAGACATCGACCGCTTTGGCGGCGGTATGCACGCAAGCGGTGGTTATTGTGGCTGCTGCGAACAGGCTTGTTGCCAGCAACAGCATCTTCGGCAAGGACTTGGACAAAGCTGACTACTCCGTATTAGTGTATTAATACGGTTATAGGATCGGGTGTCCTTGTCAATTCCTCGAAGAAACTAGTTCATGTCCGGAAAATCGGGAAAGACTGTTCGTCGCAGTTTTTCGGGATCAATGCCATAATGCGACGAAAGAGCCGCGATGACCATTGCCTCGAACCGCTTCGTTGGCTTCAGATCACGGCCCTCATATAGCTGGCTCGCCGCAAGGCCGGGCCAGTCGGCGATGATCTTTCCGCCATTGGCCAATCCGCCGCCGAACAGCATGGCGGCAGAGGCCGTTCCGTGGTCGGTGCCGCGCGTACCGTTGACATGGACGGTGCGGCCGAATTCGGTGGCGACGAGGATAAGTGTTTTCGCCCATGCGGGGCCCATTTCGGTGCGCAGCGTATCGATCATCTCATCCACGCCTTTCAACACCGCGCCCAGCCGCCCTTCCTGATTGAAATGCGTGTCCCATCCTGTGGTCTCGACCATTGCGACGCGCGCGCCATCGGCCCCGGCCATCAGGCTGGCAACCAACTTGCCAGCGGCGACGCCACCGCGACCGTTACCCGGATCGATGTCGCCCGCCATCGCTTCGGTCTGCGTAGCGCTTTGCCAAAGCGGCGCGAGCTGGGGGTCTTCGGCATAGAGCATCGCTACCCTCTCCATTAGGGCACTGTCAGCGTCGGGCAGGCGCGAGGGGGCGTAGCTTCCGACCGATATGGGTCCGCGCAATGCTGGCGGAATAGCATTGGCCATCGCCAGCGCCTTGCTCTCGCCTTTAGGGATTAGAGTAAGCAAGCGGTTCATCCAGCCATCGTCGCGGCCATAGGGCCGGATGCCTGCGGTCTCGAGCAAGTTCTGCCCGTCGAAATGCGAACGCTCGCGATAGCCCGAGGCGATGGCGTGATAGAAGGCCGCCTGTTTTTGCCCGAACAGTCTGGCGCTCGCCGTCAATTGCGGGTGCAGCGTGAACAGGTCGTTTAGCTTGCTACCGCCCGATGCACTCGCCGCGATTTCGCCCCGCGCACTGGCAAAGGCCGGATCGCCTGTTGGCGCGAGGATCGTGAGCCCGTCTGCCGCGCCGCGCTGGATGATGAAGATGAAACGCCGGTCGGTTTCGGCGGCGGCAAAGGCGATGCGCGGGGCAAGCGCGATGCCTGCGCCGGACAGGCCGGATAGGATTAGGTGGCGGCGATTGATGATCATGGTCTTATCTCCGCAGGAATTCGGGGGAAACGAGTAGCAACGCGAGGCCTTGCTCGGGGCTTTCGGCGCGGGCGATGTGCTCGGCGGTCATCGGCGACAATGCGCCGGGCAATATGGTCAAAGCGAGCTTGCGCGCATCGACACGGTTGGCGCTAAGCTTGGCGAAGCGGCCTGCAGTTTCGACCCTGCGCATCAGCCCGGCTGGTCCCGCCCAATCTGCCGCGATGTCGCCATATCCCTTTGGTGATCCCGGCTTCCAGATTGGCTGCCCCATCTGGTTGAACAGCGCTACCGCAGCCTGCTCGCGGCCGGGCATGGACTCGACACCCAATGCGCGTAGTGCTGATACGGTCCATTCCCATGGGGTTTTGAACTTGGTTCCTGTATTTGCCCAGCTTTCGGGTGCCTCGATCAATATGCGGTACAGCGAGGCAAGAT
>JAGNSY010000038.1 GCA_017987825.1 Sphingorhabdus sp.
CCAAGCGACGCGATAGCGCAGCTCGGTGAGCGCATCGCTGTCGAGTGAAAGCCCTTGTTCGTTCAACAGGGCTTCTGCACCAGCCGGATTGTCCGCCTTGATCAGTTCCTGCAATTTGGAACGCAGCGCCGATGCGCTTTGATTGCTGTCGGGCAGATCGCGCTTGGGCGCGCTCCCAAGGAAGGAAAAACGACGAGTGCCGGGACGAACAGGAAGGTCGGCGACGCCGCGCTTGATCGCCATTTTCTCAAGCTGTTCAGCCTGCGGAAGCCAGGGAGCCTCTTCGAGTAAGGCTTGCAGCTGCGCCGCTTCCACCTTGGGGCTGCCAGCGGCGAGATACAATTCGGCGCGTGCCATAGAGGCCATAGGTCCCTTGGGTGCGGTGTCGATCAGCTTTGCAGCCTCGGACCAATTCTTGCCGTCAATCGCCGCAAAAACCGCTGCAAATGCCTGCTTATCTTTGCTACTCGGCACGGCACCCAGTGCGTCGAGAGCATCGGGCGATACAGCCTGACGCACGCTGTCGGAGGTTCCGGCCCAGGCGGGTGCCGAAGCTCCCAAAGCTGCCATCGCCAATAAAGCAGTTTTCCCGAGATATATCGCCTTGATCACGCCTGATCTTTCCGCACAATCCGCTGTAGATCCTTCCAAGCCTGCGCCTTTAAGACTGGACGCGCGAGGAGGGTTCGCGGATGAAAAGTTGCTACAGCGGTCAAAATGCCGCCATCTTGGTTAAAATCAGGTAAATTTGTGCGTGCCTGCATCAATTCCTGACCCAGTAATGCCTCCGAAACGGCCGACCCCAAAAAAAGCAACTGCATGGGTTGGGCAATCTTGATTTGGTGGCGAGCGAAATCGGTCAACAGAGGCAGGTCATTTGGTGCAAGTGCGCCGCTGGCCGGACGGCTATGGGCGAGCGCACCCAGATAGATTTTTTCTGGAGCATATCCGCAGGCTTTGAGCATCGCCCGGAGCAATGCGCCGACCGGGCCGTTGCCCAAGTTTCCAACGCGCAGATCCTCTTCTTCGGGAAAATCGATCAACACCATCAGTTCGGGCGCGTGGACCGCATGCGGTGCTGCACGAGCCGGACCGAAGCCGTTGCCCGGAAGCCGGGCATCGCTGGCGATTGCGCTCTGCAGCGCTTCGAAATCCGCAGGCCAGTCGGTGCGAACTGGTTGTGCCGCTTTCGGGGACGGCGCGGGGGCAGCTTGCCGGACGAGTTGCTCTGCTGTCGCCGGCGGCGGTGCAGGTTCATCGAGCCAATTGGTTATCGTTTCTTCGCACAGATAATCGACGCCGGCATCGCGCCACCAGCTGTGTATGGAATCTGCGAGGGTTTTTGCCCTGTCCTGCGGTGCAACCTGCATGTTTCGCAACAGTCACCGGTTGACGCGCAGGTCAATTGCTTGGCATGGCGAATCCTGTCAGTTGAGCGATAATCAAGACGGTCTGATAATCCGGACCGGGGAAGGATGAGTGGAGATGAGTGAACGGGAGTCGATGCCCTATGACGTGGTGATCGTCGGTGGCGGACCTGCAGGCCTTTCGGCTGCGATCCGCCTTAAACAGATCAACCCCGAAACCACGGTCTGCATCCTTGAAAAAGGCTCGGAAATCGGCGCGCATATCCTGTCTGGCGCAGTGTTCGATCCCAAGGCAATTGACGAGCTTTTGCCGGAGTGGAAAGAGCAGGGCTGCCCGATGGCAGAAGTGCCAGTCACCGAGAACCACCACTGGGTATTGTCGCGCGGCGGCCATATGGCGATCCCGCATCTGCTCACCCCGGGCTGGATGCACAACAAGGGCACCTACACTGGCTCGCTAGGCAATCTGTGCCGCTGGCTCGGCACGCAGGCCGAAAATCTGGGTGTCGAAATCTTCCCCGGTTTCCCCGCTGCTGAAATCCTCTACAATGACGATGGCTCGGTAAAGGGCGTTGCCACCGGTGATATGGGTGTGGCGCGCGATGGCAGCCATAAGCCTGACTATATGCCGGGAATGGAATTGCACGCCAAATATACCCTGTTTGCCGAGGGTGCGCGCGGACATCTCACAAAACAGCTCAAGTCCAAATATGATCTGGAGCGCGATTGCCAGCCGCAGGTTTACGGCATTGGCATGAAGGAATTGTGGGATATCGATCCTGCAAACCACAAACCGGGCAAAGTGATCCACACGCAAGGCTGGCCGCTTTCGGAAAGCGAGAGTTGGGGTGGGGGGTTCCTCTATCATCAGGCCAACGGGCAAGTTGCCTTGGGCTTTGTCGTTGCGCTGGATTACACCAATCCGCACGTTTTCCCGTTCGAGGAGTTTCAACGCTGGAAACAGCACCCCGAAATCCGTAAGATATTGGAAGGCGGTAAACGCGTTTCCTATGGCGCGCGTGCGATCAACGAAGGCGGATGGCAATCGGTGCCGAAGCTCGCCTTCCCGGGCGGTGCGCTGATCGGTTGCTCGGCAGGTTTCGTCAACGTCCCGCGCATCAAGGGTAGCCATACCGCGATGAAATCAGGGATGCTGGCCGCCGAGAGCATTTCGGCCGCACTGGCGTCAGGGCGCGGGCATGACGAGCTGGCCGATTATCAGGCCAATCTCAACGAAAGCTGGATCGCGACCGAGCTCAAAATGGTCAAGAACGCCCAGCCTGCAGTGGCCAAATATGGCGAAACTTATGGCACGGTGTTTGCCGGTATCGATATGTGGATGCGCACGTTGAAGATCGGACTTCCGATCGAGATGAAGCATCATGCCGACAATGAATCGCTGGTTCGCAAGGATCTGTATCAGCCGATCAACTATCCCAAACCCGATGGTGTAATCAGTTTTGACCGGCTGTCTTCGGTGTTCCTGTCGAACACCAATCATGAGGAAGACCAGCCCTGTCACCTGCAACTCAAAGACCCCGAGGTGCCGATCACAGTCAACCTTGCGCTTTATGATGCGCCAGAAACGCGCTACTGCCCGGCGGGCGTTTATGAAATCGTCGATAAGGATGAAGGGCAACCGCGTCTTCAGATAAACGCGCAAAACTGCGTCCACTGCAAGACTTGCGACATCAAGGATCCGACGCAGAACATCAACTGGGTGACGCCCGAGGGCGGAGGTGGCCCCAATTATCCGAATATGTAAGGCCCTTTCTGTTTCCGCATTGCTGACGTTGGCTGCGCCAGCCCATGCGGCGCAGGACGCGAGCGATATCTATTGGACGGCGCAGCGGCAGGAAATTTCCGGCCGCAGCGATGAGGCGTTGAAAAGCTATGCCAAATTGCTTGCCCGCAGCCCCGAAAGCGAGTCTGCCGCGAATAATTTGCTGAATGCAGCAGTGCGCGAAGGCAGCTTTGTGGATGCGCTCGCGGCGGTAAAAGCCGCGCAAAAGGCTGGACTGGCCGACAGCGATGCCCCGCTGTTGATCTTCGCCGATGCGTTTCGCCGCAAAAAATGGGCCGAAGCAGAACGTACACTGGCCGTGCTGGAATCGGCAGACGATTTCGCATTCATGATGCCCATGCTCAAAGGCTGGCTGAATGTTGCACAGGGGCGTGATTCCAACGTCTCGGGGCAGGCTTTGCTCACTTCAGGGCTGACGGCCTATTATAGCGATGATCAGATTATCTATTTCGATCTGGCCGACGGCAACATAGCGCAGGCCAAATTGCGGCTCCGCAATTTTCGCGGTTATGACGAGCCGCACGGGCGGTTCCTGGCCGGTCATGCGATGGGTGAATTTTCCCGTAGCGCCGATGCCGAATTTGCATCAGCCCTTGGCCGCCAGATTGGTTTGGATGTCGGCAATTATGCGACATCCCGTGTAACCGCCGAGCTTGGGCTGGCGATGCTGTTTACTCGATTGGGGTTGGCTCTGGACGAGCAGCGACAGCCGCAAAAAGGGCTCCTTTTCGCCCGCATCGCAACATGGCTCGCGCCGTCGAGCGACGCCGCAAAGCTGGGATTGGCCGAATTGATGGATCGGCAAGATTTGGATACAAAGGCTTCGGCCTTGTTGAAAGGAATTGCCCCTAACTCGCCCTTCTGGGTTCAAGCGGTGGTCAACCAGACGCAGCTGGTGGCGACACCGGAAGAGTCGGTCGCTATTGCCCGCGCCGCGTCGGAGGCGCAGCCCGCTTCGTCACAGCTCAAACTGCTCTACGCACAAACGCTCGAACTTGCAGACCGGCGCGATCTTGCAGTCACCGTCTATCGCAGTTTGCTCGATCAGGATGCAGGCGGAACCAATGGTGCGAGGCGGGCGGTGTATCTGCTTCTGCTGGCCACTGCCCTTGATGCGAGTGGAGATTGGGACAGCGCCCGCAATGCATTGGAGGATGCGGCTGTCCTCGACCCCAAAAATCCGCAGATATTGAACTATCTTGGCTATTCGTTGCTTGAACGACGGATTGATGTCGCGCGCGGATTTGATCTGGTTTCACAAGCCCATCAATTGGCTCCACAGTCTGCCGCAATCACCGACTCGCTGGGGTGGGCGCATTTCCTGCGTGGAGAGGTCGATAAGGCCATCCCGCTGCTCGAAAGCGCGGTGAAAGGCGCGATTGCCGATGCGGCAATCAACGAGCATTTGGGCGATGCCTATTGGTCCGCAGGTCGACGCAGTGAAGCGCGTTTTTTGTGGAAGGCCGCTGCACTGGCAGCTGAAGGCGAAGCTGCAAAGCGTCTGGCGCAAAAGATAGACTTTGGCTGGACCAAAGAGACCGCCGCACCCTAATCCGATGCATTTAACCGAAACAGCCTATGCCAAGATCAACCTTGCGCTGCATGTGCGCGGGCGACGCGTAGATGGCTATCACGAACTTGAAACGCTATTTGCCTTTGCGGCGGATGGCGATGTGCTGACTGCCAAACCAAATGGCGACCTTACACTTTCGATCACGGGCCCGTTTGCAGATGGTCTGGAGGCTGATGAAGGCAACCTGGTGTTGCAGGCGGCGAAAGCGTTGAAAGCAGCAAGCGGAACGAGGCAGGGTGCCTCCATAAGCCTCGATAAGCGCCTGCCAATTGCGTCGGGTATCGGTGGTGGTTCTGCCGATGCTGCTGCTGCGCTGCGCCTGTTGTCAAAACTCTGGAATATAGACCTTCCCGACGAGCAATTGCTGACGATTGCCAGTGGATTAGGGGCCGACGTTCCAGCCTGCCTCCGTTCCGAAACCGTTTTTGGAAGCGGTGTCGGTGAACAGCTGACACCTTTTGAAACCGATAGCATTTCCGGAATGCCGATATTGCTCGTCAATCCGCTCAAGCCCTGCCCGACGGGTCCGGTTTTCAAAACATGGGATGGCATCGACCGGGGCGCCCTGGACAAGCAGAATTGGCGAGACGCGCGCAATGACCTTGAAGCGCCTGCCATCGTCTTGGTTCCCGAGATTTCCGATCTGCTAGCCATGCTGAAGACACAAGCAGGTGCGACTCTTGTTCGCATGTCAGGGTCTGGCGCAACCTGTTTTGGCCTTTTCGAAACAGAAACGGCGCGCGATGCGGCGGCTAATACGATAATGGCGCAGCAACCCGGATGGTGGCAGTTGCCGACGGTGCTGCGATGAGCGAGGCCTTCAAAATTGTCGGCACACCCAAGAAAGGCGGCGTCCTGATCGTAAGTGATCACGCGTCGAACCGCGTTCCCGCCGACATCAATCTCGGCATCGATCCCATTCTGCTGGAGCAACATATCGCCATTGACATTGGCGTGTCCGGTGTGGCGCATTTGATGGCCGAGTGCGAGGGCTATGCCGCCTTCCTTGGTAATGTCAGCCGATTGGTCTGCGATTTCAATCGCGAGGAACACCAGCCCGCGGCGATACCCATTGCCAGCGACGGCCATGCGATCCCCGGCAATGCGCTGGACCATGACGGGCATGAGGCGCGGCTAGACCGCTTTTTCCGGCCCTATCACACTGCGTTGACGGAATTGCTCGAACTACATCCGCCCGCGCTGATCCTCTCGCTGCACAGTTTCACACCGCGTCTCGAAAGCCATCCAGAGCAGGAGCGCCCCTGGCAGGTGGGCGTGTTGTACAATGAAGACGATCGCGCCGCGCGTGTCGCCATCCCGCTGCTGGAGGCCGAGGGTTTGGTTGTCGGCGACCAGCAACCCTATTCGGGAAAGCTGCTCAATGCGACGATGAACCGCCATGCAGAGGCGCATGCAAGGCCTTATCTGGGCATCGAAATTCGGCAGGACCAGATTGGCGATGTAGCGGGGCAGGCGGTCTGGGCCGAACGCCTCACGCGGATATGCAACGAAGTGGCGTTGAAACTGCGCGCCTAGCACTGTAAGGCGCCTGCGAACGCCGCGTTGGTGAAATAAAATTTCAGGAGTCTCCCGCCATGCCCGCCTATCGCTCGCGCACATCAACCCACGGCCGCAACATGGCAGGCGCACGCGGCCTATGGCGCGCCACCGGCATGAAGGACAGCGATTTCGGCAAGCCCATTGTTGCAGTCGTCAACAGCTTTACCCAATTTGTGCCCGGGCATGTCCATTTGAAGGATCTCGGCCAGATGGTAGCGCGCGAGATTGAGGCCGCAGGCGGAGTTGCCAAGGAATTCAACACTATCGCAGTCGATGACGGCATCGCGATGGGGCATGACGGGATGCTCTATTCGCTGCCGAGCCGTGATCTGATCGCCGACAGCGTCGAATATATGGTCAACGCACATTGCGCCGACGCGATGGTGTGCATTTCGAACTGCGACAAGATCACCCCCGGTATGCTGATGGCCGCATTGCGCATCGACATCCCCGTAGTGTTTGTCTCGGGTGGACCGATGGAGGCCGGCAAGGTCATTTTGAAGGGTAAGGAAGTCGCACTCGATCTGGTCGATGCCATGGTGGCCGCTGCTGACGAGAAATATAGCGATGAAGAGGTCGCGACGATTGAGCGTTCGGCTTGCCCGACCTGCGGTTCCTGCTCGGGCATGTTCACAGCCAATTCGATGAATTGCCTGACCGAGGCTTTGGGGCTTTCGCTGCCCGGCAATGGCTCTACGCTGGCCACGCACTCGGATCGGAAGGCATTGTTCCTCCGCGCAGGCGAACTCGCGGTTGAATTGTGCCGCCGCTATTATGAGCAAGAGGACGAGAGCGTCCTACCGCGCAATATCGCCAGCTTCGAAGCCTTCGAAAACGCCATGAGCCTCGATATTGCGATGGGCGGGTCGACCAATACTGTGCTGCACCTGCTCGCGGCGGCCTATGAAGGCGGCGTGGATTTTACGATGGCCGATATCGACCGGCTTTCGCGCAAGGTCCCTTGCCTTTCGAAGGTCGCGCCAGCCAAAAGCGACGTGCATATGGAGGATGTCCATAGGGCAGGCGGCATCATGGCGATATTGGGCCAGTTGGACAGGGCAGGGCTGTTGCACACGCACCTGCCGACCGTGCACAGCAGGACTTTGCGTGATGCGCTCAACCAATGGGATATCTCGCGCACCAACGATCCCGATGTGCAGACCTTCTTCAAGGCCGCACCCGGCGGCGTTCCGACGCAAACCGCATTCAGCCAGTCGCGCCGCTGGGACGACCTTGATCTCGACCGCGAAAATGGCGTGATCCGCTCGGCCGAACATGCCTTTTCGAAAGATGGTGGCTTGGCTGTGTTGAACGGCAATATCGCGCTCGATGGCTGCATCGTGAAGACGGCAGGCGTGGATGAAAGCATTTTGAAATTTTCGGGGCCTGCGAAGGTTTATGAAAGCCAGGATGCCTCGGTGACTGCAATCCTGACCGGTCAGGTTGAGGCAGGCGATGTCGTCGTCATTCGTTATGAAGGGCCGAAAGGCGGGCCGGGGATGCAAGAAATGCTTTACCCGACCAGCTACCTGAAGTCGAAGGGGCTGGGTGCGGCTTGTGCTCTCCTCACCGATGGCCGCTTTTCAGGTGGCACATCAGGGCTGTCTATCGGCCATGTCTCGCCAGAAGCCGCAGAAGGTGGACTGATCGGTCTGGTTGAAAATGGCGACATTATCGAAATCGACATCCCGAGCCGCTCAATCCATCTGGCAGTCAGCGAAGACGAACTGACTCGTCGCCGCGCGGCACAGGATGCTAAAGGCTGGCATCCTGCCAAGGAACGGCCGCGCAAGGTGTCCGTCGCGTTGCAGGCCTATGCCGCGATGACGACCAGCGCAGCCCGAGGTGCGATCCGTGACGTATCCCAGCTTGTAAGCAAACCGCGCGGATAGGCCGATCAAAAAGCAGGGTTAATACGCTAGAGCTGCTGTTTTGAAGCGGTTATAGCAACCGCATGAAGTCCGCATTCCATCTGCATTTGGTCATCCTTACAGCCAGTATCATGCTTGCAGGCTGCGGCGAGGAATCGGCCAGTCAGGCGGGCGATGGTGCTTCATCTGCGAACAGGATCGAATGTGCGCTGGCAGGTTCGAACAGTTTCGAACGTGCATGTTCGACCGAAACCATGCCCGGTGAAAAGGGCAAGATGCTCGTCGTTAGACATCCGGATGGCGGATTTCGGCGCTTCAACATCCTGACCGATGGCCGCGGGCTGGCTCCGGCCGACGGTTTTGACGACACGGCCATAAATCTGATCGGTGGCGGGATGATCGAGGTCAGTTCGGGCGATGACAAATATCGCCTGCCTGCGGATATCAAGGGTTCGGCGCGGAAATAGCCCGGCGGGCTTGCTTAGCTTGGCCCGCACGGGCAAGGCGTTGTTGTGACCAATATTGATGAAATCATCCGCATAGCCTCACGCGGCGATGGCGTGACCGCCGACGGTCGGCATGTGCCTTTTGCAGCGCCGGGCGATAGCCTGAATCCGGGCGGCGGGCTGATCCACGGCCCGCACCATATTGACCCGCCATGCCCGCATTTCCAGCTTTGCGGTGGCTGCCAGTTGCAGCATCTGGACGAAGCGGTCCTCAAGACCTTTGTGCAGGATCGCATCGTCCATGCATTGTCGGCGCAGGATCTGGCGCTTCCCGAATTCATGCCGGTGCATATCTCTCCACCACATAGCCGGCGCCGCGTTGCGGTGCGTTCCGCATGGGCGGGCAAACAATTCCAACTGGGTTTCAGTTCGGAAAAGAGCCACCGGATCGTCGACCTGAAACAATGCGATATCATGGCGCCGGAGCTGTTCGCTTTGCTCGAACCACTGAGAGCCTTTCTGGCGCCGCGTATCGGGCCCAAGCGCAATGTCGAAATCAAGCTGGCGCTGGTCGATCAAGGCGTCGATGTCCTGATCGAACAATGGTCGCCCGAAGGTCTGGAGGCGCATGAAGCGGTTACCGCCTTTGCCACGGCCAATAATCTGGCGCGGCTCTCGACCGACGACGGCTATGGCCCGACCACATATTGGGAGCCGGAACCGGCTACAGTCACATTGGGCGGCATTACTGTGGCCTATCCGCCTTACAGCTTCCTGCAGGCCACTCGCGATGGGGAACAGGCGCTGTCTTTCGCGGTGCAGGAAATCGTCGGTGAGGCCAAGCTGGTGGCTGATCTATTTTCAGGGCTCGGAACTTTTGCATTTGCTACAGTGCAGGGCCGAAAGATATTTGCAGCAGAGGCAGAGCGCGCCGCTTTGCTTGCGATGAAGGCCGCGGGCAGCAAGGCAGGACTTTCGCTCTTTGCCGAGCATCGCGACCTTTTTCGCCGCCCGTTGACGTCGCCGGAACTCAACCGATTTGCCGCGGTCATCCTCGATCCACCAAGGGCAGGGGCGCGCGAACAGGTAGCCGAACTGGCCAAATCCGACGTGCCGACTATCGCCTATGTCAGTTGCAATCCCTCGAGCTTTGCGCGCGATGCAAAAACGCTGATTGCTGGTGGCTACAGGTTGCAGCGGATCTGGCCGGTTGGGCAGTTCCGCTGGTCAACCCATGTCGAACTGGCGGGCGAATTCACCCGCCAGTAATGCTCAAATCAATGAAACACGGCCAAGATGGCATGCAGCACCAGCGCCATCAGCGCGAGTGACGACAAGGCGAACAACAGGAAGCGGACCGCAACCTTGTTGACCAGCGAATGCCAGAGACTGTGTGCGATACGAAGGCCGACATAGGCCCATGCGATAGTAGCGTTGAGCCCATCGCCCTGACCAATCATGGCGAGCAACAGCGCCACAGCATAGAAAACCGTAGGCGCCTCATGCAGATGGTTGTAATTATGTGCCTTCCACTGGACATTACCGGGAAGCAGGCCCTCTAGTTTTGATCCCGTCCAGCCCACATCCGCGCCTTGCGATGCGTCCTTGGGAAGCTTGCCAATCGCGGGTAGCCGGGTTGCATACATCCATATCCACATAAGCATCGTCCAGCCTGCAAGTACTGCGACCGGTTTCAGAATTTCGGCATGTTCCATAAAATCTCCTCCCCTATAGTTATTACAGCGTTGCCATAACGGCATTTACCGCGAGCACGACCAAGCAAACGGTCGACAGCGCGAAGATTGAGAAGCGCACCATGACCTTATTGACTACGGCCTGATAGAGCGAATGTATGATGCGCAGTGCGACATAGGCCCAAGCGAATTTCACCATCAACGGCGAGGCCGCTCCGGCAATGTGCAGGATGAAGACGGTCGCGTAAAAGATCGTCGGTTGCTCCATCAAATGGGTGTAATTGTGCGATTTCCAAGCCGCGGTGCCGAGCATAGGGTCAATATCCTGACCCCGCAGGCCAGGGGCAGGTGGTTCTTTGCTGCCAAGCTTTGCAGCCGCCCCGAAGCGCGCAACCGCGAGCCATGCCAGCATGAAAAGCGACCATGCGACCAGAACCGCCGCAGGCGCGAGTATTGTCGTATCCATATGGAAAACCCTCCCTGTTTTCGATGACAGGGAGGGTGCTTCAGTCGGTGTAAATTGTCAAATGCAACTTATTGGGCGGAGCGTTTGCCGATATGGTGGACATTGCCGAAATCATTGGCAGCGATACGCGTGTAGAGGCTGGCCATTGGCTCATCTTCGACAACAAAATCTTCGGTCTCGCCAAAGCCGTTGAATTCGGTGCGCATCGCACAGCCATAGGCGCCGAGCATACCGATCTCGATATAGTCACCGGCCTTCACGTCTGCGGGCAACAGGAAGGGGCCGGCCATATAATCCATATCGTCGCAGGTCGGGCCGTAGAAAGCGAACTCGCTTATCTCGTCGCTGCCGCTGTCGCGCATCAACTCGACCGGAAAACGCCAGCTGACATGCGCCGCATCGAACAGCGCGCCATAGGCACCGTCGTTGATATAAAGCTCATTGTCGCGGCGCTTTTCAACCTTGACCAGCAGCGAGGCATATTCGGCGCACAGCGCACGGCCCGGTTCGCACCAAAGCTCTGCCGAGTAGCTTATCGGCAAATCTTCGAACGTGCGGTGGATCGTTTCGAAATAGGCTTCGAGCGGCGGAGGCTCCATGCCCGGATAGACCGAAGGAAAACCACCACCGACATCGACGATATCGACCGTAACCGAAGCTTCCACGATTGCCGCGCGCACTTTCTCCATCGCTTCGGCATAGGCCAGCGGCGTCATCGCCTGGCTGCCGACATGGAAAGCAATGCCAAGGCTATCGGCAGCCTGACGGGTCGCGACCAGCAGGTCCGCGACTTCAGCAGGCTCGGCACCGAATTTGGCGGCAAGGCTCAGCTTGGCATGATCCGAGGACACACGGATGCGTACGCAGAGTTCTAGATCGGTCGCAGCGACGCCTTCGCTGGTGGTGGCGCGGACGATTTTGTCCAGTTCCTCATGGCTATCGAGGCTGAAGGTGCGAACACCATGATTGTGATAGGCCTGCGCAATTGCGCGTTCCGACTTCACCGGATGCATAAAGCAAAGCTTCGCATCGGGCAGAAATTTGTGCACCAGCCGCACTTCGCCGAGCGACGCGACATCATAATGCGTGATCCCTGCATCCCAAAGCGTTTCGAGCAATGCAGGCGAGGGATTGGCCTTTACCGCGTAGAGCGACTTGCCCGGAAACTTCTCAACAAAGAAGCGGGCTGCGCGCGTCGCGGCATGCGGGCGGAGGAGCGTGATCGGTTCGTCCGGGCGGAGCGCGCGGACTAGGGACGATGCGTCAGGATAGCTGTACAACTCAAGGGACCCCCAAAAAACAAACGGTAAAACAACAAGGCTGCCTTGCGGTTATTGGAAGTCCCCCTGGGGCAGCGGAAGGGCGCTATATGATTCGGGGTGGCAGATGTAAAGAAAAAACGGACCCAAATTTGCAACGAAATGCGTGTGACTTTTACACGACATCCAAGCGACGCTTGCGCTGATATTCAATGCATAAGCTGGATTCAGACAGCCTAAACGGCAAGCTTGGCAGCCGGCCGTTTTGCACCCCCGCCTGCGAGCCAGCCCAGCCACGCGGCAAACGCGCCAGCGACGATCCCGGCTGATGCGGTTACCGCTAGTGGTATCTGGGCATAAGCGCTGAACAAGGGCCCTAATTCAGAAACGAAGGGGGCATACCACATCACAACGGCCTGCAATGCCATAAAGGCCGAAGCCACCAGCCAAGGCGCGCCATGTTTGCGGTCCATAAAATAGAGCGTCATTGCGAAAATCACGCCCATCCCGTCGCTGATGGCTATCGTATCCTGCACGGCTTGCGGCCCTTCGCTGCCGATGAAATTCATCCACGGCAGGAATTGGTCCATCACGCGCGAAAATGGGGATTCGAACAGGATCAGCGGCGTCGCGAGCATATATCCGGCATGCAGCCGCACATTGCGACGGGTTTTGAGGGCCTGATAGTAGAGCGTCAGATAGGCAGCAATCGCGATTGCCATGCCGATACCGAAAGAGGGGCCGTTGTGCAGGATGAAGGGGCGCCCGGCATTGGTGTACCGCTGTGCGGTCACATCGATGATCATCATGAAGCCGAGGATAAGGAACGGAAACAGCACGAAACTGGCCTGTCCCATCTGTTTGTGAAAGCCGTTCATACGGCGATGGATCGCTACGCTCTGGACGATGAGCAACAACAGCCAGGTCGACGAACTCATCGCATGCAAGTGGAACGCCAGCGGCATATTGCCAATGGCCGACCAGTAGCTGGCCCAAAAGCCGCCAAGGATTACCAGCAACACAAAGCCGACAAAATAATGCGCGTGACGATAAGGCATCGAGCAACTCCCCTTCCCGATGCGACCCAATTTTACAAATATCACGACGCCGGATGACCGGTCAACTTATTAGCCGAAAGTGGCAGATTTAGCTCAAGCGATCCCTAAACTCTTCCCACCCGAATTCTCGCACGCAGCGCA
Organism: Sphingorhabdus sp.; assembly: GCA_017987825.1. Taxonomy (GTDB): domain Bacteria; phylum Pseudomonadota; class Alphaproteobacteria; order Sphingomonadales; family Sphingomonadaceae; genus Sphingorhabdus_B. Next base: position 13,240 of record JAGNSY010000038.1, read on the forward strand.
GTTCGTCGGACTCGCTGTTCCACAGCCAGATTGAGGGGAGGGGGACGCCGTTAAAGGTTGTTGTCTTCACCATCGAATAATGCGCCTGGTCGAGGAAGGCGAAGCGTTGGCCCGGCTCCGCTGCGACGGGCAAGCGATAATCGCCGATAATGTCTCCAGCGAGGCAGGAGGGGCCGCCGAGGCGGATTGCAGTGCCCTCTAAGCGCTCGCCCAGCATTGCGGGGCGATAGGGGGCTTCGATCACGTCAGGCATGTGGCAGGTGGCGCTGATGTCGGTGATGCCAATGGGCATGCCGTTGTCGAACACATCGAGCAACTCGCCTACCAATATCCCAGCATCTAATGCAATGGCCTCGCCGGGCTCCAGATAAACCTCGCAACCGGTTTCGGCGCGCACGGCTTTGATGAACTCGACCAGATCGTCGCGTTGATAATCGGCACGGGTGATATGATGTCCGCCGCCAAAGTTCAGCCATTTGAGTTGACCAAAATAAGACGCGATTTTCGGCTTGAGGGCATCCCAAGTGCGCTTGAGCGGTTCGAAATCCTGCTCGCACAGCGTGTGGAAATGTAGTCCCGATACGCCCTGAAGATGCTCAGCCGTCAACTGGCTGACCGGAAAGCCCAATCGCGAATGCGGCGAGCAGGGATCATATTTCGCGACCTCACCCTCGGCATGTTCGGGATTGATACGCAGGCCGACATCGGTGCTGGCGTCCAGATAGCTGGCAAAGCGCGCATGCTGCATCGGCGAATTGAAAATGACATGATCAGAAATGGCAACAATCTCCGCCATGTCTGCCGCCTTATAGCCAGCGCAATAGGTCGCAATCTCTCCTTTATAGTGATCGCGCGCAAGCCGAGCCTCCCACAGCCCGCTGGTGCACACACCGTCGAGATATTCGCCAACCACATCGGCAAGGCTCCACATCGAAAAGGCCT
>JAGNSY010000003.1:0-2500 GCA_017987825.1 Sphingorhabdus sp.
ATCCGCGTCTTGCCCATGCGGATCGCGAGCAGGATCTGGCCGATGCAATTGTTGATCTTGTGCGCGCCGGTGTGGTTCAGTTCATCGCGCTTGAACCAGACTTGCGCCCCTTTTCCGGCGGGCGCGCCCTTGCGCAATTCCTCGGTTAGCCGTTCGGCATAATAAAGCGGGCTTGGCCTGCCGACATAATGTTCGAGCAGATCTTCGAACTGCGCGGCGAACGCCGGGTCCTGCTTTGCCGCGCGATATTCGCGCTCCAGATCGAGTACGAGCGGCATCAGCGTTTCGGCGACATATCGTCCGCCAAACTGCCCAAAATGCCCGCGCGAGTCTGGTTGCTGGCGAAGGCTGTTCGCCTTCGCGGGGGGCTGGTTCATGAAAGAGTTCAGATTTGGATCAGGCTTTGTCATAGGCGCGGACCGCTTGGCAGAAGGCCGCAATCTTGTCCACATCCTTGACGCCCGGAGCGCTCTCCACGCCCGAAGAAACATCGACCAGCGGCGCACGCGTTGCGCGCAGGGCATCCGCGACATTGTCCGGCGCCAAGCCTCCTGCAAGGCCCCAAGGAATGCGATGTTCAAATTGGGTCAGCAATGACCAGTCGACACGCGTACCTGTACCACCGGGCATGGTCTGCGCAGGTGCGTCGTACAAGACCATGTCGACCACATCGTCATATTTGTCCGCATTGATCAGCGTCTGCCGATTTTTGAGGCCCAGCGCTTTCCAAATATGTGCATCGGTGTGCTGGCTCACAAGGTTTAGCCATTCGGGCGTTTCGCCGCCGTGAAACTGGACGACGTCAGGGCGGACCATGTCCAGCGCCTTTTGCGTCAATTCCGGTTCAGCGTTGACCAGCAGCAGCACGACCTTCAGGCTCGGCGGCGTGCGCATTCGCAGCGCCGTCGCCAGTTCCAGACTGACATGGCGCGGGCTTTTTTCGTAATGGACAAGACCAATATGCGTCGCCCCAGCCTTAGCCGCGGCGTCGATGGCGGCTTCGTTCGAAAGGCCGCAGATTTTGATTTGGGTTTGCACAGCTAGTTACTTTTCAATGGGTTTTATCGAGATGATTTTTTCGACCACAATTGCTCGGCTGCAGGTCCCCAAATGTCCGAAGCCGTAAAAGCTGGGTAACAAGTTACGTCGACCGATAAACTTCACTTTAGAGATGTAAGCGGGAAATTCATCACCTACCGAAGAAAATTGAAGTTTCCTTCCTGATCCTGGTGCGAGAAATCCCTCAACGCGCGGATAGATCCACGTGTTTAGGTCGTCATTGTCGTAATTGCCTTTGTGATGGCTCAAGCCCTCCACAAAATAGTCGGTTTCAAACTCATTGAGCCACAACCCCTCGTAAGTATCCGAAGGGCCAAAAAACGTAGGAGATTCGTCCAATACAGCGAGCTTGGGTAAAGCGGTGGGATGCCAGCTTGCTATTTCAAAATATCGAAAATCAGCAGCGTTGTTGCATCCAGCAATACACGCCGTTGCAAGCGCGATGGCTAAAATACTACAATATTCTCGAATTCTCAAAGCGTCCCCACAATCGCTCGAGCAGCGGCATCCGGGTCTTCAGCTTTGGTAATAGGCCGCCCAATTACCAGCACGCTCGCTCCATCATCGCGGGCCTGACGGGGTGTCACGATGCGTTTCTGGTCTGCGGTGCTGGCACCGGCGGGGCGCAGGCCAGGGACGACGAAAAAGCCGTCTTTCCAAGCCTTCCGCGCAGATTTCACCTCCTGGCCAGAGCACACGATACCGTCAAGCCCGGCTTCCTGCGCCAGTGCGGCAAGGCGCTCAACCTGGCTGTGCGGATCGTCGGGGATGCCGACGCGGCTAAGGTCGTGGTCGTCAAGGCTGGTCAGAACGGTGACACCTACGACCTTGGTGTGCGAACCGGCGGCGGCCTTGGCATCTTCCATCATCGCGCGGCCCCCGCTGGCGTGGATGGTCACGATGGCGGGTTCGAGCGCGTTGATTGCCTGCATCGCCTTGGCAACCGTATTGGGAATGTCGTGCAGTTTCAGATCGAGGAAGATCGGAAGGCCCAGTTTCTGCACCTCATGCACGCCGTGATGGCCGTTGGCGCAGAAGAATTCGAGGCCCAGTTTCACCCCGCCGACATGCGCCTTGATCTTGCGGACGAGTTCAAGCGCTTCGTCGAGCAAGGGCGTATCGATAGCGACATAGACGGGATTGCTCATGCTGTTGTTCCCTGTGCCGGCGTGCCAAGCGGGATGTTGGCCGCCATTGTCTTCGCGCCGCTTTCCAGCGTCGCGATGCGGCGGCTCATCCGATAGCGCACGGTGCGATGCCATATCCACAGCGGCAGGAAACCAAGCAGGAAGCTGGCGCCCATGACGGCAGGCAATTTGCTATCGAGCCACAGGCCGTTCCACAATTTCATCGAAACCGGCTGCCAGTTGTTGATTGCAAACACGGTGAAGCCGACGAGGAAAATGACCCAGAATAGGGTTTTCAGGAACGACATTCGCGG